>DASPQU010000088.1:0-2383 GCA_035624805.1 Binataceae bacterium (SeqCode)
TTTTGTAAAATCAGCCGGAAACATAATCAGGCCCGGAGCAATCCAGCGGGTGCGGATGCCGGCAGCGACTGTTGCGCCGGCAATCTGACCTTCACTGTTGTGCCCGATCCGGGTTCCGAATCAACCTGCAACGAACCATGATGAAGATCGATTGCTTTTAAGGCCAGTGGCAATCCGAGGCCGCTGCCGCCTTTTTTTGTGGTGAAATAGAGATCGAACATCCGGTCGCGGTTCTCGCTCGCGATCCCGGGACCCTGATCGCTGATCGCGATATCGATATACCCGCTGCCGTTGCGAGAGGTGCGAATGCCTAGAACCCCGCCTTGCGGCATTGCCTGCACGCCGTTTTGCACGATATTGCGCAAAGCCTCGAACAGCAACGCCTTATCGCCCACAATGCGCCCGGCGTTTTCGTCAAGGCTGTACTCGATCTTGATTTCCGGCTGCGCAACCGTGTTGCCGACTTGCCGGACCAAATCGTTGACGGCGATTTCTTCAGTCTTGAGCTCCTGTGGGCGCATGAAACGCATCAGCGCGTCGACGGTTTGATCGAGCCGGGCTATTTCGAAGCGCAATCGCTCGATTCGAGTATGTACCGGGTCGCCGTTCTGAGCCTCCTGACGCAGCAGTTCAAGCTGTGCCGACATCGCGTTGAGAGGACCTCGAATCTGATGCGCTACGCCGGAGAGGAGGCCGCCCAATCGCGCAAGGCGACTCGAATAGTCGACGACCGCCTCAAGTTCGTTCATCCGTTCCAAATCGCGCAGCATGATGAGCAATCCGGCAGGCGCGTGACTCTGGCCCATCGAGAAGATCGACACCAGAGCGCGAGTCCGATCCGCGCCGTTGTCGCCCAACTCGATCGCGACATCATGAACTTCGGTTCCCAGAGAGAGCGCCGGCGTGACGAGCTGCATCAACGGATGGTTTGCGCCGAGAAGGATGTTCAGAGGTTTGCCCTCGCTGTTGAGTGCTAGGCGAAGCCTGCTCTGGGCTTCGGGATTTGCGAATAGCAGCGTGCCGCGAGCGTCGATCAGAAGCACGCAATCCGTAATCGCGCGGAAAGCGCCAACCAGCCTGCCGCGCTCGGTTTCCCACTGCGCACGCTCGGTCCAGACGCGCGCGGCGAGCTGATTGAATTTTTCGGCCAATGTCGCGAGTTCGTCATGGCCGTGGAACGGGAGCGAAACTTCGCCGCTTCCCTCGGTCAGGCGTTCCATTCCGCTCGTCAGCTCCTGAACCGGGCGCAGCATCTGTGTCCCCACGATGCCGGCGGCGAGGGTGCTGAGCACGATCGCCGCGAATGCGATGATTCCGATTGTCGCCGCCAGTCGATGGACATCCGCGGCGATCAAACCCGTTGACAATCCGACCCGGATGATCCCAAAAGGGCGCCCGTTGAGATCGATTGGCGCGGAGACCTCGTAGAGATGATCTCTCCAAAGACGGGGCAGGAGCCTCAGCGGCATCCGCGACGCAGCCGCCTCCTTCAGCGCCCCAACTTCGAGAGCGGCGGGATCGAGCTGTCCGCGAGGTTCCGCGGGTGCGGCCATGATGACGCGACCGTCTGCGGAAACTATGCGAACGTAGACGACGTATTCTCCGAAAGCGTGGGCGGACTCGATGGCGGTCTTGAGCCCGCGAGCGTTGCCGATCGCGCGAGCCGGATCCCGCGAGGCATTGGATAGCGCATCTCGTATCTGCTCGAATGTTTCGTCGACGGTCAGCTCGCCTGACGCGAACAGATTCAAAGCCATCACGCGCAGCGCGCGGTCGAGGCATGCGATGCTGGTGGCGGCGATCGCGCATACCAACACGATCCAAAAGGAAGCGGCGAGCTTGACCCGCAGACTCATCGTGAAGCCTAACCTCGGCTGTTATTCCTGACCACGATTGCTCCCGCCATTCTCGTCATAGCGTTGAAGGCGATTGTAGAGCGTTTTCAAGCTGATGCCGAGTATTTCGGCTGCTCTGGTCTTGTTGCCGTCGGCGAACTCGATCGTTCGCATCATCAGTTCCTTCTCAACATCGTCGAGCGACGATCCGAGTCGCACCTCGAAGCTCTGCGTCGGGCCGCCGATCGACCGGAATTCCTGCGGCAGATCGTCGATACGGATCACCGGACCGTCGCTGACAATCAGAGCGCGCTCGACAATGTTGCGAAGCTGGCGAACATTGCCGGGCCACGAATAATTCATCAATTTATTGAGACATTCCTGGCTGAATGCCCGCTTCTCGCCCGGACGCGCGAGACGCTCCAGGAATCGATCGATAAGCGTCGGGATGTCGTCGCGATGCTCGCGCAGCGCCGGCATCTCGATGGTGAATACGTTGAGGCGGTAATAGAGATCCTCGCGAAGCCGACCCTCGCGGATCGCGCCCG
>DASPQU010000089.1:0-2334 GCA_035624805.1 Binataceae bacterium (SeqCode)
CTCCCGAGAAGATTTACGAGGCGCTGACCACCGGCCCGATGAAGCCGCAAGGCGACGAGCTGACGGAAGACCAGCGCAAGATGCTGGCGACGTTTTTGAGCGGGCGGCCACTCGGCAGTTTGAAAGCGGGCGATGCGAAGGACATGCCGAACCACTGCACGTCGAATCCGCCGATGAGCGATCCAACGAAAGGGCCGGAGTGGGACGGCTGGAGCCCCGACATCATCAACTCGCGTTTTCAGAACGCGAAGGAGGCGGGGCTGACGGCCGATCAACTGCCGCAGCTGAAATTGAAGTGGGCGTTCGGCTACCCGACAGGACTTTCGGCCTACGGGCAACCGAGCTACGTCTCGGGGCGAATTTTCGTCGGAACGGATATCGGCTACGTATATTCGCTCGACGCGAGCACGGGCTGCGTCTACTGGTCGTATCAGGCAAAAGGCGCCGTGAGGCCGGCGGTGAGCGTGGCGCGAGTTGAGGGGCACAGCGGGACGAAGTACGCGGCGTTTTTCGGCGACGCCCACGCGAACGTCTACGCGGTCGATGCGGAGACGGGAAAAGAACTCTGGTCGACGCGCGTGGACGATCACTTCGTCGCGCGGATCACGGCGGCGCCGAAAGTTTACAAGGGCCGAGTGTACGTGCCGGTGTCGTCGTCGGAGGAATTTTCGGCGTCGAACCTCGATTATCCGTGTTGTACGGGGCGGGGAAGCTTGGTAGCGCTCGATGCGAACACGGGAGCGCAAGTCTGGAAGACGTACATGGTGCCGGAGCCGAAGCCGACGCGAAAAAATTCGAAGGGTGTGCAGCAGTATTCGCCCTCAGGCGGATCGATTTGGAATTCTCCGACGATCGATGAGAAGCGTGGCGCGATCTACATGGGAACTGGCGACGGACAGAGCGATCCCGTGCCGGAGACGACCGATGCGGTCGTCGCGCTCGATCTGAGGACCGGAGCAATACGGTGGTTTTATCAGGCGCAGGCCAACGACGCGTTCATGGGCGGCTGCAACGGACCGCAGAGGACGGACAACTGCCCGAAGGTAAACGGTCCCGATCAGGACATCGGCAATTCGCCGATCCTGCGGAAGCTGGCGGATGGCCGAAGCGTCGTCGTATTTGGGATGAAAAATGGAAAAGTGTTCGCGCTCGATCCGAATAAGAAAGGCGCGATCATCTGGAAGTCGCAGGTCGTGGACATTCCGAAAGGACAGGAGAACAGCTTCTACGCGCTGCTGAATGGCATCGTCTGGGGCGGTGCGGCGGATGATCAGAATGTTTACTACGGATTGCAGTCGGGCGGGATGGTGGCGCTGAAGCTCGCGACGGGCGAGGTTGCGTGGCGCGCGACGTTTCCGAAGACAGGCACTGCGCGGGTGATCAATTCGGCGGCTGCGACGGCGATGCCGGGAGTCGTTTTCCTCGCGGGATCAGATGGGAAGATTCATGCGCTTTCCACGGCGGATGGTCACGTGATTTGGGAGTACGACACCGCGAAGCAGTTCGATACCGTGAATCACGTTCCGGCGCGAGGCGGAGCGATCGCGTCGATCGGACCGTCGATTGCGAACGGAATGCTCTTCATCGGATCGGGATACGCGGTCACCGGAACCAATTCGGGCAACGTGTTGCTAGCGTTTTCGGCGAAGTAGCTGCGATCCGCACGTAGCACGGGACCAACTTCAGCAAGTTCACGAAGAAGCTTTGCGCCGAGCGGCCATGCCCTGCTCGAGCATCGAGAGAATCCAGGCCCAGCCGTCTTTGTGCTTTCGGCCCATCTCGTCGTCCGGCACGCCCGCATGGCGCAGCGTGACTTCCGTGTCGTTGCCGCGAGGCTCCATCGTCAGAGTGACGACGGACTCCGCGCCTTTCGTTGCTTCCGAAACCCACGTAAATTCGATTTTCCGCGGGCGATCGAGTTGAATGAAACGCCCGTAGTGCGGCCAGATTCGGTCCTGATTTTTCGCGGCGATATAGAAGAGACCGTCAACGACGGGATTCACGATGACTCGCTCGCCGCCGAACCACGGTCCGCCGGGGCTTTTCGGGTCGATCCAGACGTCGAAGATCCTTTCCGGCGGTGCGGGAATGATACGCGTAACGGTCAGATCGATCAGGTTCATCACGACTCCTCCTTTTGTTTGGCAAAGAAATGCTCGAGCCGGTCCAGACGGTCGTTCCAGAACTGTTCGTAATTCAGAACCCACTTCGCCACGTCGCGCAGCGGTTTCGGCGAAAGGCGCAGGATGTTATCACGGCCGCGGCGCGTGCGCCGGACGAGGCCGGCGCGTTCGAGCACGCGCACGTGCTTGCAGAAACCGGTCAGCGACATCG
>DASPQU010000090.1:0-2410 GCA_035624805.1 Binataceae bacterium (SeqCode)
ACCAAGCCCGCCCATCATGCGCGATTCTTCGCGAAGCGACCGCGATGACCCCGCATGCGGATTCGTGCACAATGACGGAGCGATGGCGACGCCGATTCCTGAAAATCGATGCATCTTCACGCTGGGCGAAATCGCCGACGCTACCGGCGGGCTACTCGAGGCCAACCTCGACAAGGTCGTTCGCGGCGTCAGCATCGATACGCGCACGATTTCGCGCGGCGCGCTGTTCGTCCCGCTCAAGGGAGCCGGTCGCGACGGCCATGACTTTCTCGATGCCGCACTTCGTGCCGGCGCCGGCGCGGCGATTGTCGAACACGGACGCAAAGCCGCGGGCATCGATTGTATCGAGGTCGAGGACACCCTTGCCGCTCTCGGCTCTCTCGCACGTGCTCATCTGCGGCGAATCCGGTCGCGCACAGCGATGCCGGTGATCGCGGTCGGCGGCGCAGCAGGAAAGACCACGACCAAAGAAATCACTGCAGCGGTCGCGCGAGCGATCTTCGGCGCGGCACTCTCGACGCCCGGAAATCTCAACAACCTCATCGGCGTGCCGATGACGATTTTCACGATCGCCGAGGAGCATCGCGCGGCGGTGATCGAATGCGGAACGAACACGCGCGGCGAAATTCCCAGGCTCGCCGCGATCGTCGAGCCTGATGTCGCGATGGTGCTCAACGTCGATATCGAGCACAGCGAAGGTCTCGGAACCCTGGAGGAAATCGCGGACGAGGAAGCGGCGATATTCGCGACGACGCGGCGCTTCGCCGTCGTTCCGGCTGACGAGCCGATGTCGGCCTCGATGCTCGCGCGGCGGGTCCCGAAAAATCGTCGTGCGATCACATTTGGCGAATCGGAAAAAGCCGACGTGCGCCTGATTGAACGATCGATGACGGCAGGCGGCCGCGCCCGAATTGCGATCGAGATCGACGCCGCTCTCGTGAATGCCGAACCGATACGAATCGAATCGGAAATCGCGTTAATCGGTCGTGCCGCTGCTCTCAACTGTACAGCGGCGCTCGCCGCAAACTTCGCAGCGGCATCCGCATTCGGTGTGAAAATCGATCAGCCGCGAATCCAGGGTGTCGAACGCGCTCTCGCTTCCGTCGAAGCCGTCACGGGCCGCCTGGCGATTCTACAGTCGGGCAAGATTTTCATCATCGACGATACCTACAACGCCAATCCGCGTTCCGTGCGCGCCGCGCTCGAAGCTGCGCGCGAAATCGCAACGAGCCGCAACGCGAGGCTGGTCGTGGCGATGGGCGACATGCTCGAACTGGGAGCAATATCAGCCGCGGCCCATGATGAGGCGCTTTCAGATATCGAATCGGCGCATCCAGCCGCAGTGATTGTCGTCGGTCCCGAGATGACAGCAGCCGTCAAACGTCGCGCCGCCTCGGATATCGCGACACATCGATTCGTGACCGCGCCCGACAGCGTCGAAGCCGCGAAAGCTCTTCGCGACCTCCTGCGCCCCGGCGACGTGTTCCTAATCAAAGGCTCCCGCGGAATCGCCATGGAAAGAATACTGGAAGCGATTGAAAGCCCGCAGCGCGCGATCCAGTGTTGACTGAGACTCGCCAGATTCTGCACCTTCGAGATGCGAAGGTGGTCGCGTCTGACGGAACAACAAGTTGCTTACTTCAGTTGTGGATCGTCGTCGCCCTTCAACGTACGTTTTCCGTCGGGCTATTTGGCGATTCGCAAAACATCGCAAAACATCGTTTTATTCATGTGCCCACTCATTTGCGACCCCCCACCCCCATTACTTAAGTAATGGTAAGTAATCGGAGCCCAGCTCGAAGCTCGCTGAAACTCTTCGCACGATGGGTCAAATGCCCTTCTCCGGCTCATCATCGAGGTTCTCTTCCAAGCCGGCCAAAAACAATGCGCGCCTTTTTTTGGACTCCGCACGAAGCCGCATCGCTTCCCCACGAGCGCCGAAGTTTATGAGCATTTCTTCCCTCGCCTTGTCGATTAGAGTCTCGGCAACGGAGTTAAACCCGGCGTCTACAGCCTCATCTACAGATTCAGTGTGAATTCTCAATGTGCACGTGCTCTCCTCGCCCAGCTCGGCAATCGGTTGATGACTAAAGTGACAATGGTCGATTAGCTGATTGTAGACTTCGACATTGGTCCTGGCCGTTTGAGCGAACTCTTCCAAGGCTTGCGATATCGATCTGACGAGGATCTTCGAGCCTTCGAAATACTGGGATTCGATCCCACTGACCGCCCTAGTCGACGCGCCTGCCAAGAGCAGCGCACGAGTCACCTCGTCGCGCAGTGCGATGATTCTAAGCTTGGAAATCTCCTCAGTGAGCACGTTCCACCGCGTCTTGGCATTCGCTGACGCAAGTCCCTTGACGCGTTCGGCAGCTTCGTCGCCGGTAGCGAAGCCGACGTCGTTACAACC
>DASPQU010000091.1:0-5867 GCA_035624805.1 Binataceae bacterium (SeqCode)
ATCCGCGATTTTGGCACGCTGTGCGATAGACTACCCCTCTCGGCGTCTCATGCGATGATCCATGTTTGGCGGCCGTTATTGTTGCCATACTTTAGTACCTTTCCCGGTAAAGAGGGTTCGAGGTTGTTCGTTTTTACCCGACGTTGCACTTAGACGTAAGTTACGGGAAATTGTTTCAAGCAATCGTCATGCCTTGTCGATCTTCGTTGCACGTCGCGACCGATGCCTGCGTCCCACACAGTATAACCATCGACGTTCGGTCGCGCCCGGCGCAACTTTAATAATCAATTAATCGTGTAATCATCAGGAATTTCCGCTCGAATGGGGGCAGAGTTCGTGCCATCCAATTAGTGTCATGTTGACGCACGCCTTTCGCAGGCTTGCGACCACGCTTATACTGCCCGTTGGAGGCTTGGAATCGCACGATTCTAAGGAGATTTCGTTTCGATGAGGACCCTTGCCTTTGTGATGGCCGGCGGGCAAGGCACCCGGCTGCATCCCCTGACGCGAGACCGAGCAAAACCAGCCGTCCCGTTCGGCGGAAAGTACCGCATTGTCGATTTTGTCCTGTCAAATCTGGTTAATTCCGGGATTTATTCGATTTATGTGCTAGTGCAGTGGCGATCGCAGTCGTTGATCGAGCACCTCAAGGATGCCTGGCAATTCGGCGGAATGGTCAGCGGGCACTTTGTCACACCGGTCCCGGCACAGATGCGACTTGGTGAGAGCTGGTATCAAGGCACAGCAGACGCGATTTATCAGAATCTCAATCTGCTCGAGGACAATCAGCCCGACTTGGTGGCAGTTTTCGGCGCCGATCACGTTTACCGGATGGATATATCGCAAATGATCGACTTCCATCTCGAACGAAAAGCGGCGATTACCGTCGCAACTCTGCCCGTCCCGGTCACCGAATCGGATCAGTTCGGCATCGTCGACGTTGATTCCGGTCAGAGAATCCTGCGTTTCGACGAGAAGCCCAAGCATGCGTCCTCGATGCCGGGAGCGCCCGGGATGTGCTTGGCTTCGATGGGAAATTATCTTTTCGACCCGGCGGTCTTAACGCGAGCGCTCATCGACGACTCCAGCCGCTCAGGGAGTTCGCACGATTTCGGCAAGGATCTCCTGCCGGATTTGATCGAACGCACGCCGGTATACGCTTACAATTTCATGACCAATCGGATTCGCGGCGACTCAGAGGTAAATCTTGCCTACTGGCGCGATGTCGGTACGCTGGACGCCTACTACGAAGCTAATATGGATTTGCGAGCCCCCCGTCCACATCTGAATCTCTACAATGCGCTGTGGCCTCTGAGGACTGCCTACTACGCCCAGCCGCCAGCTAAGTTCGTCTTCAACGAGGACGGACGTCGCGGTCAGGCGCTCGATTCGATCGTCGCCGAGGGCGGTATCATTTCGGGCGGTACGGTGAGAAACTCGCTGTTGGGACGTTCGGTTTTTGTCCATTCCTACAGCGAGGTCGACGATTCGGTACTGATGGACTACGTTGTGATAGGGCGTCACGCGAAGGTGCGGCGCGCAATTGTCGATAAGAACGTCTACATCCCCGAAGGCGAGACGATCGGCTACGATCTCGAGCGGGACAGGAAACGATTCTTTGTTACGGAGACGGGACTGGTCGTTATTCCTAAAGCGCCCAAGCGCGAACGTAACGGCATCTGACCCTCCGTCATCTCGATGACTGCTCCATCATCACCGGCCCGCCCGGATGAAGACGTAATCGGCAAAGCTGAGACGGGTCGCCCTGACCTTCAATCGCCAAACGGCGCGCTTCAGGCTAAGGCCGAGGACGCCAAGCCGCGTCCGCGCCTCAAGAGCGAGATCAAGCTGAACCTGTGGGAGAAGGCGCTTTACTGGCTGATGCTCGGCACGCTTCACGCGCTAAGCCTGATCCCGGATTTTGTCCTCTATCCGCTGGGCGTTTTGGGTGGATACCTGGGCTTCCTGTTGGATCGCCGTCACATCGAGATCGGGATGAAGAATCTCGAAATCGCCTTTCCGGACAAGGCGATCGCGGAGCGTCGCAGTATTCTTCGCGCCTCGTACATCAACCTCGGGCGCAGCGCCGCCGAATATATTCGGCTCGCCGGATTTTTTTATCGGCGTCTCAAAAAAAGGGTTACGTACGAGCGGTTCTGGTACTGGGAGGAATTCAAAAGGAAGTATCCAAGCAGGGGCCTACTGGTCGTCACGGCACATTATGGCAACTTCGAACTGCTGCCGGCGGCGCACGCGATGTACGGTTATCAGATCGCGCTGGTTCATCACACACAGCGATTCCTGCCCGGCGATGCGATGCTTAGCTTCGTGCGCGACAGGGTTGGCGTCGAGTGTATGCGCAAGCACAACGCCGCGCGCGCCGTGCTGCGCGCTTTGCGCGCCGGCGAGATCGTGGGTATCCCGTTCGATCAGAACGCCAAACGGAGCGAAGCCGTCTTCGTGCCTTTCTTTGGTGAGCCTGCCTCCACTACAGGCGGATTGGCGCGTATAGCGGTGCTCTCAGGCGCCGGCGTCGTGCCGGTGTTTATCGTTCGCCAGCCTGATGGACGACACCATCGGATCGAAATCGGCGATGAGATCCCGTTGGCTAACACCGGCGACGTTGACGCAGACGTTGCCGAGAATACCAGACGATTCGTAAAGGCGGTGGAAGATGCCGTCCGACGCCATCCTGAGCAATTCCTTTGGACGCATCGCCGCTACCGTACCCGCCCCCGCGGGATGCCCCCGGTCTACGCCAATCAACGGCCGAAAAGGTCGCTCTAAAAACCGCTGCTGCGATTACGTGCGGGTGGGCGCGAGCCATCGGACGACGGCGAGCATCACGACTGCGACGATCCATACGGCCAGACCGCTGACCAGCGGCTGCGAGCCCCATCCTCCCAGCCACGACGGAATCTGCTGCCCCGCGCCCGTCAGATGCGGCCACATCTTGGCGCCGACAACAAAGCCGGCGTGCAGCCCGATCGACAAGTAAACCGTTCCGGTCAGAACAAACGCCTCCGCCAGAACCAGGCCGATCAGAAACAGGCCCAGCAGCGTGGGAATAATGTCGGGATTTCCGAGTCGTTCCGCGCTCATCGCTAGAGTTCTCATCCCGGCGGTCAAATCCAGATTTGTCAGAAAGAAACGCGCCGGAGATCGCACGACGTGCGCGAGCGCGTAGATTAACGAACTCAGCACAATGCCCGTCGGACGACCGTAATCATCAATCATCCCCGAGGTCAGGAATGCTCGAAAAAAACCTTCTTCGAAAACCGCTATTACAGCGGCGACCACCACGTACTTCCCGATCTCCCGCCAAATTTCCGACGAACCCATCCCGGCGCGCGCGCCCAACGTCGCTGCGGTCATCACCAAAGCGGCGATTGCTGCGATCGCGAGCAGAAAGCCGCGCGTTACTCGCGGGATATTCGCAACGGGCCGCCTGAACCCGCGTTCGAGGCGCTCCAGTACCCCCATCCCGCGAGCCGCCGCCCCCATCGCGATTATCACCGTCACCATGACCGTCCGATCAAAGATGCGTGTGAACGGAAAGCGGAGTCCAAGTGCAGCCACGACCGCCGCCGCCAGCGGCGAGATAACGACAGCCACGATCACGCCGGCCGCGAGCGCAAGCGAAAATTTGACAGTGAACGACCTCATTGAAACCAATTTGGTACGACGTGACGACGCGGGATGTAGAGCGTTTCGTCGCTGGAAGGAGATTCTTCGCCGCGCTCAGGCTGACCGAAGCGAAACCTGCTCTTGTCATTCTGAGTGAAATGAAATCTCATTGCGCTGCGGTAGAATTCGCAGACTGCTCCGCAAGGCGCGCGCGCATGGCGGACTTCAGTTGATCACTTTCGATTTGCGCAGTTCTTCGACCTGCGCGCGCTCGATGCCCGCCTCGAGCAGCACTTCCTCGGTATGCTCGCCGAGTTTGGGTGGGACACGATTGATCTTGGCCGGTGTCTCGCTGAAGCGCGGACCAGGAGTCACGGTGCGTACCGGGCCGATCGCGGGATGTTCGTAGGTTGAGAAGCTTTCGTTTGCGACGATTTCCGGATCGCCGAAGAGCGTATCGTAGTTATGAACGGGGCCGCACGGGATATCCGCCTCTTCGAGCGCGGCCAGCCAATCAGCGCTGGGCTTTTCGGGAAACACCTTCGCGAGCCCGCGCATGATTCCGCGCAGGCGCTCGGTGCGATCCGGCGTCGACGTCCACCATTCCGGATGCCCCATCGCCGCGCACATCCGCTCGTACTGCGCGTCGGTGAAGGGAGCTATCGTGATGTATCCGTCGGCGGTCTTGAACGGATCGAGCGTTGTGCTTTTCGGCGCCTGACCTTTGAATTCATCCTCGGGCAGAAAGGTATATCCGTAGATAGTGTCGTTGGCGCTGAACGCCATCATCGCTTCCAGCATCGGAACCCGGATGTACTGGCCGACGCCGCGCGCCCGCGCCGCATGAAGTGCGCTCACGATAGCAAGCGCCGCCGTCATCCCGCTGACCTTGTCCGCCAGCGCCATTTTTACCGCAGTGGGCTGGCCCGTTTTCGCGCCCTGCACGAATCCCATACCCGAGTACCCCTGGATAACGGGATCGAACGCGGGATGATTCGCCATCCGACCCTTCGGCGCGAAACCGCAAATCGATGCATACACGATCTTCGGATTGGAGCGGCGGATCTCCGGGTATCCGATTCCCAGGCGTTCGGCCACGCCCGGCCGATTATTCTCGACCAGCACGTCGGCTCGCGTAGCCAGCCGGCGGACGAGGTCGCGCCCGTGCTCCTTCTTGATATCGATTACGATACTGCGCTTGTTGCGATTGAAATTCAGGAACGCCGCCGTGAATCCGTTTTTCATCGGACGCGCGTTGCGCCGCATCGAGTCGCCTTCCGGTGGTTCGATCTTGATAACGTCAGCGCCCAGGTCGCCGAGCAGCTGCGTGCAGAACGGCCCGGAAATTACCTGGGTCAGATCGAGAACTCGAAAGCCGGAGAGCGGTCCGTCAGCCATAAGTGTGTGATTCCTTGATACGCGAAGGCGCTTAAATCATATCGTCAGCGAAAAGCCGAAGCATCTGCAAACGCGACGCTTGCCTTCCAGCCGACGACCCCGCGGATCAAGGCTGTACCTTCGGCTTTGACTTTGGTCAAGGACGCGCGTTTGACGACGCGATTAGTTTTTCAGCCGCGCGTGCGCCAACGAGGGCAGCTCGCGCCGCACGCGGTCGAGATAATCGAGATCGATTGGCGCAACGACGACGCTTTCATGATCAGGCGCACGACCGACCACGCGCCCCCACGGATCGATGATCATCGAGTTGCCGTAGTCGCTGAATCCGTGGACGTTGGGACCGAACTGCGCGGGCGCGAGCACATAGCACTGATTTTCGATCGCACGCGCGCGAAGCAGGGTCTCCCAATGCGCCTCTCCGGTTGGAAACGTGAAACACGCCGGGACGATCAGAACCTTGGCGCCTGCGAACGCCAGCCGCCGGTACAACTCGGGAAAGCGCACGTCGTAACACACAGACAGCCCGATCGCGCCGATCGAAGTCGCAACGCATACGACTTCGGAACCCGCGATCTTGCCCTCGGATTCCTTGACGCGCACGCGTCCCGGCAGGTCGACATCGAAGATGTGAATCTTGCGGTATATGCCCATCGATACACCGTCGGGCCCGACGAGGATCGAGGTATTGTAATTGCGGCTTTGTCCTTCGGCGATCTCCGTTATCGATCCCGCCACGATGTGAACTTTCAGTTCGCGCGCCAGTCGCGATATCAGGCTGATCGATTCTCCGGTCAGCGACTCTGCCGCCGCCGCGTCCTCGGTTCGCTTGCCGCGCCAGTTGA
>DASPQU010000092.1:0-7175 GCA_035624805.1 Binataceae bacterium (SeqCode)
GCGATGTCGCCGGCAGCATCCATGACGAATCGGGCGTCGAATTGTCCAGCAGAATCGGGCGATTTGTCGGTTTTCGCGTTCATATCGGCGGGCACATCTCCGATGCGATACTAGAATCCCTGCGTAAGAGACTCAAATCGAGCGCAGCGCGATGAAACAATACCGCCCCGAGATACGTCAAATCACCTGAGGCGTTGAACCGGCGAACCCCGCTTGCCCGTGTACGCAGCAAATAGGAAGATCGTAATTAGATTTGAGTGTGGGCTTGGACACGCGGCGGCGAAAAGCATCGTGGTAAATCGAATGCGACGTTTTGAACTCAGGCTGTCTGCTTTACTCTGTACTACGGTCGGGCTCGTCCTGATGCTGGCCGTCGGCGCGCGTGCCGGACAGTCCTCACCGCCCCTCGTGATGCCAGGTACGCAAGGCGGGGGTTCAACGACCCTCGAGTTACCGACCGCGCCGGGAACCCAGCGCGACCTGAACATCCCTCCGCCTCCTCCCGCTCAGCAGGAACTCGTCATTCCGTCGCGCCAACTGCGCGAGCAGCCGGGCTACGAACAGGTGACGGTGACGGTTACAGATCGCAATGGCGCGTACGTAACCGGCCTGAACAAGGACGATTTCAAGCTTTACATGGACGGCCAGGACCGGCCGATCCAATTCTTCCGCCAGGACCTCAATACGCCCGTCTCGGTCGGAATCCTCGTCGATACATCCGGAAGCATGCAGCCGAAGATTCCCCAGGCACGGCTGGCTATCGCTCAGTTTTTACAGGATCTGAACGATCGCGACGACGTATTCCTGTTCGCGTTTTCGTCGCGACCGTTCCTTCTGCAGCCTTTCACGACTGATCATAGTCTGGTGCTGCGCCGGCTCGCCCTGCTTCATGCGTACGGCCAGACTTCGCTGTTCGACGCAGTGCTGGAAGGGCTCTTTACAGTGCAGCGCGGCCGTTATGACAAGAAAGCGCTGCTTGTGGTGACCGACGGGATGGACAATACGAGCGTCCACAGCCTTCAAGAGGTGGTGGCGCAGGCTCGACGCCAGGGCGTCCTCATCTATTCGATCGGCATCGGCGATCCGAACGCATCGCCCATACCCGGAGCCATCGCGCTGGGTCCATTCATAATCGCGGGTGACAGCGATCGCGTCGACACGGAAACGCTGAAGATGCTGTCGGTCGAAACCGGCGCGAAAACATTCCTGGTGCGCCAGGTTGGTGACGGCGAGTTGCTGCGCCAGTATTGCGCGGATATCAGCAACGAGCTTCGCGAGCAGTACACGGTCGGGTTCGTCGCGCCCGATGCGAGTTCCGGCGGATATCGAAGCCTGCGCGTCGATGTTCCCGGCCGTCCGGGCTCAGATGTTCGCGTGCGCAAGGGTATCGAGGTCGGCTCCGGCGGCGGTCCGCCTCCTTCGTACGCGGGCGGGTATCCGGGTCCGGGAACTCCGTGATTTGAGTGGGACAGCGTCCCTGCCTGTCCTGTGTTTGTTCGATCAACCTTCAGTTACGATTTTCCGCTCGATGTGATACAAGGGAAAAGTGCGTCGAGACTTGATCGAACGACCATCACACAAGCGAACTCTCGTTCGGCTGAGCGTCCTTGCCGTTATCGTGGCTGGTGTTCTGCTGCTCCTTCGGTTCGAGCCGCAATGGCGCGTGCTGCTTGCTGAAGGGGGAGTCTGCGCATTCGTCCTCTTGGCCATCCTGCTAGGGTTCGGAGTCTCGAGGGCTCACGAACATGAACATCGGCAAAGGCGGCAACCACCAAATCTGTTCGGAATACAGTCCAGCATCGGGCCAGGCGTGACTGGAATTACTTCACCCGAGGCTGCCGACAAAGTGCGAGGCTTCAGTAGCCGCATTTTTGGGCAGCGCGGAAAATCTTGAATAGCCGAACCCTCGCCGTTAGCTGGCGCAAGGCGCGCCATTAGTGATTCCTAAAGCGTCATATCGGATTTCGCGGCTGACGATTTTAGACGTTTAAGCATGCTTACCCACGCGGCATAGAGCTTGCGTCCGACACCCGGCCCAAGAAGGCCGGAATACCTTACAGATCGGTCGAGGCGGTACGTGATGGGACACAACTTCCCGGCGCTTTACTTTGAAACCACCCGAGTTTGCAATCTCAAATGCTCCTCGTGCATGACCGGCAGCAACGATACGCGCTGGGTCAAGGAGATGCGCCCGCGCGAGCTGAGTTTCGATCAAATCCGCGACCTCGTTCTTAAGCCCGCCAAGAATCTCGGCGTGGTAGCCGTCGGATGGAGCGGCGGCGAATTCCTGATGCGCAAGGACGCGATGGACCTGCTGCGGCTCACCGACGACCTCGGCTACATGTCCAAAATCTGCTCGAACTGCGAGCTGCTGACACGCGAAAAACTGCTCGAAATCAAAGATGCGACGCGCGGGCACTGCACGATTGCAGTGGGCCTCAACTCAATCGACGAGTGCAACGAGAAGACACGCGACGCGGCGCCCGATCGAACGCTCGAAGTGCTCGATCTTTGCCGCGAACTCAGGATCGATCGCCACGTTATCGTCACGATATCCAAGGAGAACACGAAGACCTTCGACGACACGGTTCAGTATCTCGTCGATCGCCGCATCTCCTACAATCGCTCGCCGCACGTCGCGCGAAACTCGGGATGCGATCAGTTTCATGCGATGGCGTTCACGCGCGAGGAATTGGAAAAGAATTTTCATCCGACGCTGCGCCGCCACGTCAACGGATACGTCAGCTATACGCCGTTTTTCCTTTCACCCGAGCTGCATGCCCAGGTTTCGGGAGGCGCCGCGAACGGGACGGTTCCGCAAAATCCTCCGATCGGATGCTGGGCGGGGACTTGGATCACGATCAATCCGGAAGGCGACGTGTCGGTATGTCCCGTCCTGCTCGATACCCTGAGCGCCGGCAACGTCCGCGAGAAGCCGCTGGACAAGCTGGTAAATGAAAGCGAATTGTTCCGCAGGATCGTGGATCGGGGCCAGCTCGGCGGCAAATGCGGCAAATGCCGGTATCAATACACGTGCGGCGGATGTCGCGCGATGGCGCTGTATCACACCGGCGACTACATGAACGAAGACCCGACCTGTTTCTTCGATCCGGTCGATAAGACGACGGTCTCGGAGTTTGAAGAGGAAACCAATCGCCTCTTCAAGAAGTATCTGATAATCGCGCGCCACGCCGGCGCGTATAAGCGACCCGCGTAAACGGGAAGTCAGTTTATAGAGCTGACACTCTCCCGCTCTTCCGGCCCCTCTCCCGTTTGGTGACGGGAGAGGTTAGGGTGAGGGCTAATAATGGAAGGTGTCTGCGATGCGCCGTGATCCTCCGACCCGATCTCTGCCTTCCGTTACGCTCAAACGCGCCCGTGCGCTCCGCGGCGATTCAACGCACGCCGAGAAGTTGCTTTGGAGCGCTTTGCGCCTGCGTCAACTCGCTGGCTGCAAATTCCGAAGGCAGTTCCCGGTAGGAAACTTCATCGCGGACTTTTGCTGCGTCGAGCGCCGGTTGTTAGTCGAGCTCGACGGGGGACAGCACGATGCGCGAGCCATACAGGACGTGGCACGAACCAGAAAGCTTGCAGGTGAAGGCTGGCGTGTTATCAGGTTCTGGAACAACGAGGTCTTACGTAATCTGGACGGAGTGCTGGGAGAAATTTTCAAGGCCCTGGCGGAAAAAGCATAGCCCTCACCCTGACCTCTCCCGTCACTGAACGGGAGAGGGGCCGCGCACGCGTTATCGCAGGATGACCGCAGCGACTTCCCTCGGACGAATCTTCAACTCGAGGACCTTAGAACCGCTCCTCCTTCTCCGCGCCCATGCTGGCGCTGAGCGTGACGCCGAAGCGCTCGATCATCTTACCCGCGTCGGCGCGCATCGCCGTCCACTCCTGCGAATGATGCGCCTTGTTGAGCGCTTCTTCGCTATCGAAAATCAGCTCCGCGACGCGATAAAATGTGGGCGCCGCGCCCTCCAATCCCTTGTCCGTGCGCGTCAGAATGAGCCGGCGCATCCCGGGCACTTTGCGCGCGAGCGGGACGTGAACCTCGGCATAATATTTTTCGAAAGCCTCGACATCGGCCGGTTTCGGTGCGCCCCAAAACGCTACGATCTTGTACATTCGGATTTCCTTTCCGTCGCTATTTCTTTTCGCTCGACGCGAGTTGCTCGGCCATTCTCTGAAACCGCTCGTGGCCGACCGATATGAATAGTCCCTCGGCTTCCGCCGTCAAGGTTTCGCCCGACTTGAGCGTCGCATGCGTGAAAATCTTGCGACCGTCCACGCGATCGACGAAGCCTTCGAACACCAGATCGGTCAGCAATGGCGTCGGTCTGCGGTAACGGATAGTTAGCGTTCCCGTCATGCCCGGGTTTCCGGTGAGAGATTGCGTCATCCCGAGCACCTCGTCGAACGAGGCTGCGACGATTCCGCCGTGCACGTGGCCGGGCGGCCCCTCGTAGGGAACGCCGAAGTTCGCGTGACCGATAACCTTGTTGTCCTTCACCACCAGCTTGATCGGCGGCGCGAGCGGATTCGCCAACCCAATCAGAGGACTGTGATCGAAAAACGCGTGCGTATCGCCGGCGTTTGCCGTCTCGGCAAAGCCTTCATACGACCGTGACGCGGGAAAGGTCGCCAGTCGATCGGCATAGCGCTCGAGCGCTTCGGCGGCGGAGTTGAGATCGTTTTCGGGCGCCGCCACCTGGACCAGGCGATCGATCACGCGGCGCATCGCCACGGCCAATCGATGCGCCGCTGCACGCCGTCCGGTCGCGGGGACCTGGCTTAGAGCCCAATATTCTTCGAATGAGAAAGTGTCTTCAGGCATCGCGAAGCGATCGTATATGCGTCCGAGCGGATATTCCACGTGGGATGATCAGACGCGTGTGAATGACAATAGAGAACCGTTTCACTCACAGTGCCCCAGCTATTAACGTTAAACGTGAGGTCATCGATGCTACGAGCAACGGGAGCGATCTTGATCGTCGCGATTCTTGTCGGATTCGCGCGCCCTGCTTCGGCACAGATCGAAATCGTGCCTGCACCCCAGGCCGACGTACCGATGCGCCCCGCGCCTCAGCCTACCGCGCCGCCGCCTGCCGGGCAGGGTGCTTCGATGCTCACGCTTCCCGAGCGTACCGCGCCCTCGCCGGCTCCGCCTTCCGTCACGATGCCGCTTCAGCTCGCCGCGCCCGAACTGCCGAAGGAGTTTCGCGGATGCTGGCAGGGGATCGTCGAGGAGCTTGATTCAATCCAACGCGAGCCGGGCGGTCACAAGCTCGGCTACTGGACGGCGAAGACATACAGGCTCTGCTACAAGCGCGTCGGTACGGGGCCATACGAGCTGACATTTGGCGAGACGGGAACGGTCCCGAGCGAGAAGATAAAATACTCAAAGGGTCGCGTCGATGTGATCTCGACCGATGGCACGACGCAGGCGAGGATGCGCGCGTTCCTGCATTTCGACGAATATCCTGTCGGTACGAACGCAGGCGCATCGACGTTCTCGGTCGACGAGGTCACGATGCTCGATTGCCGTATCGTGAAAGACGCGATGCATGTCGACGCGCAGGTCAGCGGGCGTCGCGAGGATGCGCCCTGGTTTCGCGCGCGGTGGCATACGACGCTGGCCCGTGCTGAAGGCGCATCGAGCGATTGATCGAAGGGTGGTCGCAACGCGCTTGCGATCGAACTGTCGGGTGCCCTAAGAATCGGGAATTAACACCGGGTTCCATTCTTAAGGAGGGACGCGCATGGCTCTCGATCCGCAGGTCCAAAAACTTCTCGATCAAATGGCCGCGGCCAATCAGCCGCCGTTTCATACGTTGACCCCCGTGCAGGCGCGTCAGGCGATGGATGCGATGATGACAGCGAGAGCGGCAGGTGAACCCGTGCACAAGGTTGAGGATCGCAACATCCCCGGAGCTGCGGGGCAGCTTCCGATTCGCATCTACACGCCGGCGAACAAGCCCAACGGAATCGTGGTTTTCTATCACGGCGGAGGATGGGTGATCGGAGACCTCGCGAGCCACGATCCCGTGTGCCGCGCGATCACCAACGCCTCGGGATGTGTTGTCGTGTCAGTCGATTATCGCCTCGCTCCCGAGCATAGATTCCCTGCCGGACCCGAAGACTGTTACGCAGCGACGAAATGGGTCGCGGAAAACGCGGCGGCGCTCGGAAGCGACGCGAATCACGTCGCCGTGGCGGGGGACAGCGCGGGTGGAAATCTCGCAGCCGTTAGCTCGCTGATGGCGCGCGATCGCGGCGGTCCGAAAATCCGCCAGCAGATTCTTATTTATCCCGCGACCGACGCCGCGATGGATTCGAAATCGCAGCAGGAATTTCGCCAGGACGGCTACGTGCTGTCCAAGGCCGACATGGAATGGTTCTGGGGCTACTATCTCGCGAACAAGAAAGACGGCGAGAACCCGTACGCATCACCCATCCGCGCCAGGGATCTCCGCAATCTCCCGCCTGCCAACGTCATCACAGCGGAATACGATCCTCTGCGCGACGAGGGCGAAGCATACGCCGAGTTGCTCAGCAAGGCGGGCAACAGGGTCGAATGCAAACGCTATCCGGGCGTGGTGCACGGATTCGTCAGCCTCGCCGACGCGGTCGATCAGGGCAAAGCGGCCATCAAACAACTGGCAGCGAGCCTTAAGGCGGCGCTCGAGTGACCCTATTTGAGACTATGCGCGACGGCCACCATACCGGTCGATTCGAGCCGCGCCGCTCAATCAGGTGATGGTGCGGCGCAGGTCATCGCGTCCGCGCGAACGACGCCGCACGTACGCCGGCAGTCCGATGGTGACTACCATCGTCAGCCTCGAGCGCTCTCCGTTTTTCGCCGACATCTATCATTACCTTCTGACGGCGTCGTGGCCTTACCTGATGGTGATCATTGCGCTGACGTTCGCCGGCATGAACGCGATCTTCGCCATCGCATACATGGTGGACAAAGGAATCGAGAACGCGCGTCCGGATTCATTTGCGGACGCATTCTTCTTCAGCGTGCAGACGATGGCCACGATTGGCTACGGCAAAATGTCGCCGGATTCGCTTACGGCGAACGTCCTGGTCAGTTTCGAAGCGCTGCTCGGATTGGTCGGCCTCGCGATGGTGACCGGGCTGGTGTTCGCGAAATTCTCGCATCCTTC
>DASPQU010000093.1:0-2182 GCA_035624805.1 Binataceae bacterium (SeqCode)
GTGCCGCCGACGCCGCCCTTGCCAATTCCGTCGCGATCGCCCGCGCCGCCGATATGTGACGACTGCGAATCGCCCGTCCCAGCCGTGGTTCCGGAATTGATGCTCTTTCCGAGACCGCTTTCGGGGACTTCGCGGGGCGGCTCAGCTGATTTGAGAGCGATTGATTCGGCCCGCGGCGGATCGGGTTCGCGTCGATTATGAATGGGATGCTGTGCCGCTCGTGTCAGATGCACGCTCGGCGTCGATTCGGATCGCGCATGCGCAGCGCCTCCCGCTCCCGATTCTCCCCCGGCCCCGCTTCCGCCACCGATGAGACGCGCGACAATAAATGATCCGTCGTGCCGCTCGACCGCCGGAACGATCGCAACCAGTATCGCGATAATCGCCGCGTGAGCTGCGACTGACAGTGACATCGCGAGCGCACGGCGGCGGCGCGAATGACTATCGCCGCGAGCGTCGTATGCGTATCGAAAGAATTCGCCGTCCACGTTTGCGCGCCGACGGCCTTGGCGGAGTCCGGGAGTCAGGATGCGATCGTGCGGGGAGAAAATGCGATCGCGATCTCTGAAGCCTCCCTCACCCGCGAAGGTCGTAGCGGCTCCATCGTGACCCTTCGGTTCCCTGGCTTTGAGCGCGCTCGGCAGTGCGCTCATCCACAGTTGCGGGGCAGCGCCGGTATTTCACCGGCTTTCCCGAATCGGTCGCGATCAAGCGTACGCGCTGTGAGGATCTTGTTTCAATAGAAGCGAGGGAGAAGCAAGACGCCTCGGTTTGAATTGGTTTCGCTTATGCTGGAAATCAGATTTCCATTTGACATAGACTTCATTCAGAGGCTATGACGTGTGACTCAAAATCTGAAGGGTGGTTCAGTCGGGCCTGATTCACCGGGGCAGGATTTAAGAAACGGTCCGACGACATATCGAGGCATCCGCCGCAAGGAATGAGCGTTTCAGAACGTCATCAACGCGAGCGCAGCGCGCGACGCGATACGATTTTGCAGGCCGCGGCACGTGTCTTCACAAAACACGGTCTCGAGCATGCGACGATCGCGATGATCGCGCGCGAGGCGGAAATTGCGGTCGGCACGATTTATCTATATTTCACGTCGCGCGACGATCTCTTCCTCGCGTTGACCCGGCAGCGATTCGAGCAGCTGCGCGCGCAGTATTCCGAAATTCAGAAGCAGGAGCTGGACCCTCTCAGCGAGCTGCGCACGATGGCGCAGACGTATATCGAGCATCTGCACGAATCGCGCGAACTTTTCCTGACGCAGCAATCCGTCGGATACGCGCAAATCAAGAAGCGGCTGCATCGCCTGTCTGAAATCGAGCATTTCAACAGCGTGATGGAGCTCGGCCACGAAGTTTTCGATCAATGGGCGAAGTCGGTTGCGCGCGTTTACGACATCGGGTTGATACCGCGAACCTTCGATTCCGCGACCAGCGCTGCGGTCCTGTGGGCGAGCCTCAACGGCGCGTTTCTGCTCACCGGCCAGGAAAACGTTTTCCAGGAATTCACCGGGTTGAACCCAAGCAACTTCGTCGAGCGCGCGTTCGCGTTCCATCTTCAGGCCGCGCGTGCTCTCGCCGAGCATCCCACACAACCGGCAAAGCATTCCGGGACGCCATCGGACTTAAGCACGACGCAAGCACCCGCCGGCAATCCTGTTGCCGGCGCCGAAAAGAGCGAGGAGCAGCAAAAGACCGAACAAGACAACGCTGAAGCGAACCCTTAAGCCGGGACGCGCTCAAACGCGAAAAGGAGACGCCTTCGTGAAATTTACGTGGTTCCATCTGATGCCCTACCGGTTTCTGCCGGAGGACTTCAAGGACAAATACCGCAGCGTGTGGGTCGATATTCCGCAGAAGCTGTACGACCCCAAGCTGGGCCATCGCCTGTATAACGATTATCTCGATCAGCTCGAGTTCGCGGACCGGATGGGGTTCGACGGGCTCGGCGTCAACGAGCATCATCAGAACGCCTACGGGATGATGCCGTCGCCGAACATCATGGCGGCCTCGCTCGCGCGCCGCACCCGCAACGCGAACCTTGTAGTGCTGGGAAACTCGATCGCGCTCTATAATCCGCCGATTCGCGTCGCCGAGGAATTTGCGATGCTCGACGTCATCTCGGGCGGACGCCTCATCGCGGGTTTTCCGGTCGGCACCTCGATGGACGACAA
>DASPQU010000094.1:0-6035 GCA_035624805.1 Binataceae bacterium (SeqCode)
CGTGTAGGTACGGGACGTGAACATCATCTCGCGCGCCTTTGCGCTCCCGACGCGACGCGGCAGCCGCTGACTCATCCCCCATATGGGAGTGAGCGCCCATCGCCCATGAGTATCGGCGAAGCGCGCCGACTCGGCCGCGAAGATCAGATCGCCTGCGAGAGCAAGCTCGAGCGCGCCTGTGTAGCAATGTCCATGGACGGCGGAAATGACGGGCTGAGGCAGGTTGGCGAGACGCTCGATCGTTTCGGATTGGAAATTGGGGCGGGCCGGGCGGTCGCCTTTTGCGATCGCGCCCAGATCGTTTCCGGCGGAAAAGCACTTTCCCGCGCCACATACCACGACCAGCCCGATTTTTTCGATATCGGTAGCGATTCGATCGATATGCGCGCGAAGCTCGGCAAATAGTTCGACGGTCAACGCGTTGAGCTTTTCGGGTCGATTCAAGGTGAGGGTCGCCAGGCCCTCCTTTTCCTCGCACAAAACTAAAGACGACATCGTTGGGATCTCCGCACAGCGGGATACTCTCGGTCTTTTCAAAACACAACCGAATGAACGGCGTCAAACGAAAATCCCGTGCTGGTTCGCGTGGTTTTATGGTTGAGGACGACAGGCGATTAGAGCCCCGCGGTTGTTGTCGGTTTGGCGTGCTCTTTTTCGGGATTGGCGGCGGGCGCTCGGGTCGCATTCCTCGCGACCGACTCGCTCAGCAGGATACTGACCAGCGGCGTGAGTTGGCGCTCCGAGAGCGTCCCGTGGGCGCTGAGGCTCGTGATCATGTCGCGCATCTCCTCACCCGAACCGTCGTTGCGCGCGAGGATGAAGGGGATGTGGCTGTCCTGTTCGCAGGCGCTTCCATGCCAGGTGAAATGATCGATATCGGCGAAGTAGTAGCGCTTTTCGATCGCAACGTTCAGGCACGCGGGCGCGAGCAGAAGGATATCGCCCGCGCGATTTCCATATGGTCCCGCGCTTAGCCATCGCATCCGCGTCTCCAGATCGACGAGATCGGGCCGCGGATGTTTTTTCAGATATTCGTGGATCGGCACCAGATAACGGCCGTCGAATACTTCGTAAGGCAGCGCGGTTTCACCAGGGCCGACGGGGATGCGCGAGAAAATCAGATCGATCTTGCCTTTAAGTCCCGCAACCGGTTTGCCGTACCTGTTCGATCGATAGAGCGCGCGCAGAGCTGGAATCACATCTTCTTCGAAACGCGGCGGCTGTTTCCAGTCGCATCGATCGCCGTCGTGGATGCAGGTCGAGCGATTCGCAAGGTACGCGTACGCCATGAAACCCTGATACGCAAAAACCGCCTGAAAATCGTTGTCGCCGTTGGGGAGCGACAGGGCAGGACGACGAACGCGGAAACCTGCCTTCTTCAATGCGACAAAGGGAGTGCCGGCGCCGACGCCTATTTGATTGCTTTCCTCGTTGATCGTCGGTATGTGCGCGTGATCGGAGATGAAGATCACGTACAGATTCCTCGTGATTCCCTGACGCTGATATTCGTCCAGCACCTTTCCGACCGCGGGATCGGTCACGTACTGCAGATAGCGTTCCTGCGCGTTGAGCGGATCTTCCGTGGTGTGCGTGAAGATATCGATTCCCGGAAAGTACACGACCTGAAGATCGGGTACGCCATGTTGATAGATGGTTTCGACGACCTTGTCGGCGGACGCGCGATCGATCGCGGCGCTCAAGGATTTCTCAGGGTTATATCCGTTCAGCGCTCCCTTGATGAGATGGGTTATCATCTCACCGAAAGAACCGGGCGAAACGGTCGTGTAGTAAGTTGCGCCGCGATGCACCGAGAGCAGGGACACGTACGTCCGCGCCCTCAGCTTCTCGTACAGCGTCGGTCCCTGGATTTGCCTACCGACGAGATCGTCTTCGACCGTTTTGGTGTTATCGGCGATATCGGTCGTCGATACCGGCACCGGCGCGTAGAACTGCATCGTTTCACGTTCGAACCATTCGTCGCCCGTTATCCCGTTGTACGCCGGCGCCTTGCCGGTAAAGATCGACGTCCAGTCCGCGATCGTGCTCGAAGGGAGAACGCTCAGAGCGTGCGGAGCCTCATAGCCGTGCTCGAATAATCCATCGCCGCGATCCTTTCCGAGCAGCGCGCTTATATGCGGAGCACGCCCCTCATGAAGCACGTTCATCAACTGCGCCGGGACGGCGCCGTCGAGCGCGAAAACGACAACGTGAACCCCGTCTTTCGGCGGCGGCGGAGGAGGATTCGCAGCCAGCTTCTGCTCGCCTCCGGTCTTGATAGTTTGTGTCACGAGGACGCAGCTTGAGGACAGAACCAAAAACAATAGAAACGAACTTGCGTAAGTCAGCCTTCCACGTCGCATCCAACACACCTCATATCTTCGCTGACGCGTAAAATTTTCCCACGCGTTAGCGCCGGTTGCCCCGGGACCGAAGATGATCTGTGAGCCTACGCGCGATGCAAATTTCAATTGTCCGGCGATCAATCGCCCTCACAGAACGGCGTCAATGAGGGCGCCACATCGGCGACGCGCCAAACAGCCCGTCGACTATCCCGATGTGGTAAGCGAGAAACAATCCAAACCCGAAACTCAGAATACCCGAACCAAGCACGAGCACCCGATGAAAGCCCGCTGTACGCTCCTGAGCATACGCAAACGGCATTCCAACCACGGTCGTAATGAGCATCATGCCGCATATCGTTCCGGCGCCGAAGACGAGCAGGTAAACCACAGCCCAGTTCGGGTCGGGAATCGCACTCAATACGAGCAGCGCCACCGCAGCGCTACCCGCCAGACCGTGTACAAGTCCGACGCTGAATGCCTTGGCAAGTGGATAGCTCGTCGCGAGTCTTCGATAGAATCCGATGCGATGGTCGCGATGCTCGACGGACGGCGCCTTGTGCGCGTGAGGATGCGAATGCTGGTGACCGTCATGGTAGTGCGGATGGGAGTGCACCAGAGGACTCGAGCTCGAAGGTGCATGGTCGACGGTGGAACGCTGCCCAGGATGCGAGAACAATCGCCCGACCGCGGGGATACCCAGAGCAATCAAAGCGAGCGCGACGGCGAACTCCATCATCAAGCCGATACGCGCCGGAATGGCGAGTTTGAAAAGAATGATCGCGGCGCCCACGGTGAAAACCGTCAGCGTGTGGCCGATTCCCCAAGTGAGCCCGATTCGAACTGCCGTCGCGATGCGGCCCTCGGTGCTCACGATCGTGGTGACCGCGACGACATGATCGGCGTCGGTTGCGTGGCGCATCCCGAGGCCAAAGCCAAGAAGTGCAATCGCCAGCGGCGTGCCTTCAGGGAAGGTCATCAGATGTTTTGCTCCGCCATCCAGCGAGAGTCCTTTGCTTCAGCAACAATTTACGTCGATAGCGCCACTTATTGATAGTATAGCGAGCGGCGCCTGGCACGCTCGACCTGCGCGGGACGCGAGCGCTAAGGTTCGCCAAACGCTATCATTTGTGAGGCGATGTCCCGGCGCGGAGAGTCCGCCGCCGAGTCGTAGCCGAGCGAGCGAAGTTGAGGCGATGCGAAAATGTGTCTCGGAATCCCGGGTGAGATAGTCGAGATCAGCGAAGATCAGGGGCTGCGCGTCGGCAGGGTCCGCTTCGCCGGAATCACGCGCACGGTCTGTCTCGAATACGTGCCCGAAGCGGCGCTCGGCGATTACGTCGTGGTCCACGTCGGATTCGCGATTTCCCGCATCGATCGCGAGGAAGCCGAGTGCTCCTATAAGGTCCTCGAAGAGTTGGGGCAACTCACGGAATTGAACGAAAGCGGCGACTCGACTGAGAAACTGCGATGAAATATCTCGACGAATATCGCGACAACGCCATCGCATCGAATCTCGCGGCCAGGATCGCTGAAGTTACGAAGCGATCGTGGGTGCTGATGGAGGTATGCGGCGGGCAGACGCACTCGATCATGCGCTACGGGATCGATCGGATGTTGCCGGCGCAAATCGAGCTGGTCCACGGTCCCGGATGTCCCGTATGCGTGACACCGTTGGAGATGATCGACAAGGCTCATGCGATCGCCGCCCGTTCCGGAGTCATTTTCACCTCGTTCGGCGACATGCTGCGTGTTCCCGGTTCGCACGGAGATTTGCTTACGCTGAAAGGTCGCGGCGCCGACGTCCGCGTCGTTTATTCACCGCTTGACGCGGTCCGTATCGCTCGCGAGCACCCCGAGCGGAAAGTGGTCTTCTTCGGTGTCGGATTCGAAACGACCGCGCCCGCCAACGCGATGGCGATTCATCACGCAAGCCGCACGGGCGTGAAGAATTTCTCGATGCTCGTATCGCACGTCCTGGTGCCTCCCGCGATCGGTGCGATCCTCGATGCGCCCGATAATCGCGTGCAGGCTTTTCTGGCCCCGGGCCACGTATGCGCGGTTATGGGCTACGGCGAATACGAATCGTTGTGCGAGCGATATCAGGTTCCGCTCGTTGTTACGGGTTTCGAACCCGTCGATCTTTTGGAAGGCATCCTGATGGCGGTCCGGCAGCTCGAAGCGGGAGAGGCGCGCGTCGAAAATCAGTATGCGCGCGCCGTTACTCGCACCGGCAATTCGGCTGCGAAGGACATCATCTTCGAGGTGTTCGAAGTTTCCGATCGCAAGTGGCGCGGCGTCGGATCGATTCCGCAATCGGGGTTCAGGATTCGCGACGAATATCGGGATCACGACGCGGAAAAGATTTTCGACGTTGAGGCGATCTCGACGCAGGAGTCGCAAGTGTGCATCAGCGGCGAAATCCTGCGCGGGATGAAGCGGCCGAGCGATTGTCCGGCATTCGCAAAACAGTGCACTCCGCAAACGCCGCTCGGCGCGACGATGGTTTCCGCCGAAGGCGCCTGCTCGGCGTATTACCAGTACGGGCGCCATCTCGACACGAAGGGCTTTCAAGGCGAGCGGCAAGGCTGAGCACGATGTCCTCGAATCGAAAAGGGGCCGGTTTCGCAGAGTGTCCCATCCCGATAGCCGAGCGCGAGGAAATCCTGCTTGGACACGGCAGCGGCGGCAAACTAACGGCCCGCCTCATCGAGCAGATAATCGTGCCCGCGTTTCGAAATCCGGCGCTCGAGGCGCTCGACGATCAGGCGATCGTCTCGCTCGGGGGCGCTCGTCTCGCCTTTACCACCGATTCCTACGTGATAACACCGATATTTTTTCCGGGCGGCGACATCGGCGAGCTCGCCGTCAACGGCACGGTCAACGATCTCGCGATGGGCGGCGCGATTCCGCAAGTCCTCTCGCTTGCATTCATTCTTGAGGAGGGTCTGCCCGTCTCAGACCTGCAAAGAATCGTAGACTCTGCGCGGCGCGCCGCCGAGGGCGCGGGCGTTCGCGTGGTTACTGGCGATACCAAAGTCGTCGGCAAAGGTAGCGGCGACAAGGTCTTCATCAACACTTCGGGCATCGGAGTGGTTCCGGCAGGTATCGATCTGTCTTCGTGCAACGTGCGGCCGGGCGATGCGATCCTCCTCTCCGGTTCGATCGGAGATCACGGCATCGCGATCATGTCCACGCGAGAAGGGCTCGAATTCGAAGGCGATCTCTGCAGCGATACCGCAGCGCTGCACGACTTGGCGTCCGCGATGCTTGCGGCGTCGCCTCGAATCCACGCGATGCGCGATCCGACGCGCGGCGGCCTCGCGGCGACGCTGGTCGAGATTGCTTCGCGCCAGCGACTCGGGATGGAGGTATCGGAAAGGGCTATACCGGTTCGCGATACCGTGCGCGGCGCGTGCGAAATCCTGGGCCTTGATCCGATGCTGGTCGCAAACGAAGGAAAACTCGTTGCGTTCGTACCGGATAATGCGAGTGAAGCAGTGCTCGAAGCTATGCGGCGTCATCCGCTCGGCCGCGACGCGGCGCGAATTGGAATCGTCACCGAGGCGCATCCCGGGTTCGTTCTCGTGAAGACGCCGATCGGAGGCGATCGCGTTCTGGATCTTCCCCTTGGCGAATCGTTGCCGCGAATCTGCTGACGAGAAAGCCGCGAGGAAGTGAAAAAGCCGGGGAAGC
>DASPQU010000095.1:0-4242 GCA_035624805.1 Binataceae bacterium (SeqCode)
CAGTTCGGCAACGCGACCGGATACAACAACTTCGAGATGGCGGCAGAGAGCTTCGGCGCGCGCGGCGTCTCCGACGGACTCGATTGCGGCAGCGCGATCTGGAACTCCGAGGGTATGCAGGGCGACGCCGAAATATGGGAGATGACGGGACCGAACGTCTATCTGTCGCGCGCGTTCACCAAAGACCATCAGGGATTCGGAAGGTTTCGCGGGGGTTCGGCGTGGGAATCGCTATGGATGGTCAAAGGCTCGAAGCTGGTCAACGTGACATTCGGGGGGTCGGGATGTCATAGCGGCGGCTTCTTTCACAAGGGGCTTTTCGGCGGTTATCCGGCGCCCGGATGGAAATGCTTGTGGGCGCGCGGGACGAATCTCCAGACGCTCATCAACCGCGGCGAAAAGGTTCCGCAAGGTTTGAATGAAGCCGAAGCGATGCTGCGCAGCGGCAGGATCAAGGCTGAGGAATGGTATTGCGGTCCTCTCAATCAATGGTCGCCGATGCTCTCGGAATACGATCTTTTCGGAATCATGTATCAGGGCGGCAGCGGCTACGGAGATCCGCTCGCGCGTGAGCACGAGAGGATTACAAAGGACATCGACAACGGTCTGCTCGGCGAGAGCGTCGCCAGGAAAATCTACGGCTACGCAAAGACCATCGAGAAAACCGAGGCGATACGGGAGCAGATGCGAAAGAAACGCCTCGCCGAATCCATACCTGCCGAAAAATGGTGGAAAGAGGAGCGCAGGCGCGCGAAGGCGGGTCGCGTCGCGCCGATGGTTTCGCAGATGTTCGCGCGTTCGGCCAAGCTCTCGGACAAAATCAAAAGTGATTACCTCGCCTTCTGGAAGCTCGACGAGTTTCCCTACACAGATACCGGCACTGTCGATTTCCATACCGCCGCGCCCGCGGGGTTCTATCATGCGAAGTCGCCGGTCAAGCCTCCCAAAGCGGAACAACCCTCGAGAACAAAGCGGCGGGTGGCGTAATGAAAGAAAAAGATACGATGGCAACCAAACCGAGCTCTGAGCGAGAGCTGGTCGCCGCGCTGATGAGGCGCGAAGTCGCGTGGCAGGACCTCTTAAAGTTGATGCGCGAGCCCAAGTCGCCGAATCGTTTCGACGACATGGTCGACGCCATTCAGAAAAGCGTGCCCTGGAAAGAAAAGATACTTCTCCCGCTCGGCGAAAACCTCTTCATCATCGCAAAAGGCGGCAAGGCGATAATCAAGACCGCGGCGGGCGCTGAACTATGCGCGTGGAACGAGAACTGGAAAATGAAATGCCGCGTGATCGTTCGCCGCACGCGCGCGGACTTCGCGAAGATCTTTCCGCCGGAGCATCTGACGATCGATCCGGACCTGATTGAAATTCGCGAGTTCTATTGCCCGAAGAGCGGGACGCTGCTCGATGTCGACTGCGTGCCGCCGACCTATCCGGTCGAGATTGATTTCACGCCGGACCTGGCCGCGTTCTATCGCGATTGGCTCGAACGTCCGTTGCCGGTGACGTTGTGATTTGATCAATGGGCAGAGATTCGCTGAGAGACCCAGGCGATTATTTCAGGCGGATTGGGTTCGACGACTCGGCCCGATTCGCCGACGAATTCCTGCCATTGCGCAACTAGCGTCCTGCTCACCGGCACGATCGTCGTCACGCCTGCGCCGACAGCCTCGGCCAACTCCGGGCGCAGTCCGTGTCCTTCCGCCTCCTGCTGACCGAAACGGTTCACGACCAGAACCTCGGGACGCGACGCAATCGCGGATCTGATCACATGCGAGGCCTTCGCGAGTGCATCCGGGTCGAGCATACATCCACTCGCTTCCGATCCTCTCGGCTGGTCCAGTCTGATTCGTTCGCCGCTCGATAGATCTTCGACAAACATGCTCCGCTTGCCTGCGCTCGTAAACTCTCCAAGCCGCTGCAACAGCCCCGCGATGCGAACGCCCTTGAAACGAAGCTTCTCCACGACCGCAATCAAGATTGCGTCGATATCAATACTCTTGTCGTAAAGTACGCCGACAATATCGCATCCCGAGGACGCCTCATTGGTCATACATAAACTCCGGGCCGTGCGCCGCCAAGATTCCACGAAAGTATAGCCGTTCGAGTCTCGCGAATCGTGTTCATCCAGTTCGAGAAACCGCCGATAAGCCTAGATCCGACCTATAGAAAAGTGGTGCTTATCGCCACATCTGGGGGTGATTTGGACACAGGCGAGATCCAAACAGGTCGAAAAACCATGACTGCGGCGCTACTGGTATCGTGGCACGCGGGATGCTCTCGCGCGTGCGCTTTTTGCGAGGGTATCGCTATGACCACTGACCGGCCCTACTGGAACATGGAGATGGAGTCGATTCTCGGCTCCGAACGGATGCGCGAGATTCAGGTTCAGCGGCTGCAAGCTCGCGCCGAAGGCCTCGTGCAGCACGCCCCGTATTTCCGGCGCCGGATGGAGGCGAACGGCGTCAAGCCTCGCGATATCCGCAGCCTTGAGGACTGGTCACGAGCGGTCCCGGTGTTCACAAAGGCGAGCTATCGCGCGCTGGTCGAGGAATGCGGCGGCGACGTTTACCGGATGCTCGACGAAACGCTGCCCGTGCCGCTCGGCGACCTGGTTTGCATGGCTGCGACATCAGGCACGACCGGCGATCCGCAGCCGTATCCGACGACGCAGAGCGATCTGGACGAATTCTGGGGCGAGTATATCCTGCGCGCCCGATGGCGCGCCGGCGTGCGTCCGGGAGATCGCGTGGTTCACGCGTTCGCGATGTCGATGTTTCTGGCAGGCGCGGCGACGCTGCAATGCGGCAGTGAAGCGGGCGTGATGACCATACCGGTCGGCGCGGAATCCGGCGCGGTGCGAATCCTGAAGATGGCGCGCTTCTTTGGCGGCAACGTCCTTACCTGCACGCCCTCGCTCGCAGAGCATCTAATCGAGCGCGCGCCGGAAACCCTCGGCGCCCCCATCTCATCGCTCGGCATCAAGACCCTGCTATGCGGTGGCGAGCCGGGTGCGGGCATTCCCGAAGTCCGCAAGCGCATCGAATCGTCGTACAAGGCCAAATTGTACGACCTCGGCGCAGGACTCGGCGTCTCGTGCGATTGGCCTGAGTACCAGGGTATGCACTGGGTCGGAGACGACCTTTGCATTTACGAACTCGTCAATCCGGGCACGCACGAACCGGTCGAGATGGTCGACGGCGCGGAAGGGGAGGCTGTCTTCACCACGATTAGGGGTGGCGGCTTCGGATGGACGCGCCTGTCGCTCGGCGATATCCATCGCGTCACCGTCTCAACCTGTCCGTGCGGTGCGACCGGCTTCCGCTATCGGATCGTCGGACGTTCCGACGACATGCTCAAGGTCAAGGGCGTCATCGTCTATCCGGCGGCGATCGACAGCGTGATCTCGAGCTTCATTCCGCGCGTTACCGGCGAATTTCGCATCGCGCTCGACGAGCCTCCGCCGCGTGTCGTTCCTCCCCTGAAACTTCGCATTGAACGCGGCGTCGAGACTCCGAAATCGGCCGTCGGCGAACTCGAAAAAGAAATCGTGAAGACGCTCAAGGAGCGGCTCAAGTTCACTCCCGAGATTATCTGGCTTGAGCCCAACAATCTTGAGCGCAGCACGCACAAGACGCGCTTCATCGAAATCGCTTCGAAGAAAAAGTGAGCACCGGGCAAGCGAATCGATCGGAACGTTTGAGGACACGCGATAAGGAACTCTCGAAGCGAGGCATGCTCGATGGAAGCGGCACAGGTTCACGAAGCTTTTGAATACGATTTGACTTTGACGGCGGAGCAACTCGAAATCCGCGACGCTGCGCGCAAGTTCGCAGTCGAGGTGCTGCGCCCGACCGGAATCCAGATCGACAGGATGACGCCCGAGGCGGTGATTGCGAAAGGTTCTCCCGTCTATCAAGTGTTCAGGAAAGCAGTGGAGCTTGGATTCACGAAGCTCTCTGCACCCACTGAACTCGGAGGACTTGCGGTTACGCCTGTCACCTCGCATTTGGTGCTCGAGGAGTTGGCGTGGGGAAGCGCAGGTCTCACCGGAGTGATTTTTCTTGCGTCGTATCCGGCAGATATGGCGCTCGCGACGGGCAATCCGGAACTGATTAAAGAGTTCTCGGCGCCGTATTATCGCCAGACCGACGGATCGGTCATCGGATGCTGGGCGGTAACGGAACCTGATCACGGCTCCGACCAACTCGGCGTGATGCGCGAAGAACTCAAGGTAAAGGG
>DASPQU010000096.1:0-5626 GCA_035624805.1 Binataceae bacterium (SeqCode)
GCGTTTTATCGCGAATCCCGACCGGTACCTTGCCGCTCAGAGTGGAATGCCGCCTCGCGTTCCGGGCCGTCGCAACCGTCGTCGTCGTCGGCGTCGTTCACAACGGGCGCTCGTTGGCGCCTCCGCTAATCAAGGTTCGACAGGCGAGCATCGACACCTCATGCAGGCGTCGCAGACAGCGACTTCGGACGACAGCGCAAGGGCCGTTGAAATCGCGTCTAAACCTCAACCTGGAATATCGCCGGCTGCGCTTGCGCGTGTGCGAACGCCGGCGACGTAACCGCGCCCGGATTTCGTCCTTGTCCGCGTCATGGCCATAGAATAACTTTGCCTTTCGGGCCGGAATTTCCGTGCTTCTTGCGCACGACGGTCCAATCTCGCGATAGGGGTTTACATTGGCGACCGGCAGCGTGATTTCCGAGAAAATCTGGCTCGATGGCGAACTGCTCCCGTACGATAAGGCCTATGTGCATGTCCTGACGCACAGCCTTCATTACGGGCTGGCGGTTTTCGAAGGGATGCGGTGCTACAAGGCCGACGGCGGCCGCTCCGCGATTTTCCGGGGTCTTGAGCACATCCGCCGCCTTCTCGAATCCGCCCATATCGTCGAGATGCCGGTGCCGTACAGCCAGGAGGAACTGCTTAAGGCCAGCGCCGACGTGGTGCGCGCGAACCGTTTCGAGGAATGCTACCTGCGCCCGATCGCGTTTTACGGCGAGGGCGAGATGGGGCTCGGCGCGCGCGGAAACAAGACTCGGGTTGCAGTCGCGGCGTGGCCGTGGGGAGCCTATCTGGGCAAGGAGAGTCTCGAAAAAGGCGTCAGGCTGAAGACCTCTTCGTTCGTCCGATTCCATCACAATTCGATGATGCCGGCAGCCAAGGCCTCTGGTCACTACGTCAATTCGATCCTTGCCGCATACGAGGCGCGTCGGTGCGGCTACGATGAAGCGCTGTTGCTCGATACAGAAGGATTCGTCGCCGAGGGCAGCGGCGAGAATATCTTCGCGATTCGCGACAATATCGTGCGAACTCCGCCGCTGAGCTCAATCCTGCCCGGAATCACGCGCGACGCCGTGATGAAAATCATGGCCGACCTCGGCGTGACGGTTCTTGAACAGCGCTTTCCGCGCGACGCACTCTATATTGCAGACGAGGCCTTCATGACCGGCACGGCAGCCGAAGTGACGCCGGTGCGCTCGCTCGACGATCGTACGATCGGTCCGGGAAAACCGGGACCCATCACGCGCAAGGTGCAGGAAATCTTCGAAGCCGCGCTCCATGGTCAGGACGCGCGCTACCGCAAGTGGCTGTATTACGTATGAGGCCGATCGGGATGTTGATCTACGCCGCCGCAATCGGAGCAATCATCGCCGCGGGCCTCGTGATACGCCCGCTGATCGCGCAGGCTGACACGCTCAAGCAGGGCGACATCGCCCCGATGATCTCGACGAAGATGATCGTCGGTGAGCAAATCGCGCCCTTCTCGCTGGCTGAATATCGCGGCCGCAAGGTCATTCTCTATTTCTATCCAAAGGACGACACTCCCGGATGCACAAAAGAGGCGTGCGCGTTCCGCGACGGTTACGCGCGCTTCCAGCAGGCGGGGCTGATGCTCGTCGGATGCAGCGTCGATACGGCGGACTCACATCGCTCGTTCATCAAGAAGTACAACATCCCGTTTCCGCTGCTGCTCGATCCGGACAAGAAAATCGCTACTGCCTACGGGGCTGCGAACGGAATCCCGATTCTTGGACTCGACAAGCGGATCACGTATGTGGTCGGTGAAGACGGGCGAATCGCGAAGGTCTATCCGAACGTCGATCCGTCCGCGCACGCATCGCAGATACTGTCCGATCTCGGCGCTAACACGGCAGCGCCGGCGCCAACCGCTGCTGCCGCGCCCACTTCTGCACAAGACGAGAACTAGCTGCGCGATATCACTTCGCCCGGCGAGAAACCGACGCTCACCGCGAGCATCACGGCCGCTGCCGCGATGCGATCGGGGTCGGTCTCCTTCGCGGCCATCTCGCGTAATCGATCTATGTGTGCGGTTATCGTGGCTTGCTCGTCGTTGCGAGAAGATCCGAGCGAACCGGGATCGAAGATCGCGTCGATGAGCGGGTTTGGGTCGTAATTCATCTCCATCAAGGCTTCGGCAACGGCCCGTCGCCAGAACTCGCGCGGCTCGATTCGCTCGAAGTCGACCATCGCGGCGACCCGCGCTCGAAGCTCCGCGACCAATTCGCGATATTGATCAAGCGCGTCGAGGTAGGGCCGCGTTCCCTGCGCATCGATGAAATCACCGGCCGTACCGCTGTCGCTGTAGATTCCGAGCGAACTGGGCTCAGGCCGCAGGCGCACGAGACGCTCGCCATGCTCGTCGCGTTCGATTCCCAGCGGATAAAGCCGGCAGGCGAGGGGACGTCCGCTGTGGATCGTGCATTGCGCACCTTCGAGGGTGACGCAGGCGCCGCTTTTGTCGAAGCGAAGGATCGATCCGCGCCGAATGGTGTATCGTTTGACGGCTTCGCCCGTCGAAATTCCGGCCGCGCGCGCGATTTTCAGAACATCGTACGGAGAGAGCGTGATGACCTTGTTGCGGCAGCACAGCCCACACTGATTGCACTGATAAGAAAATCGACTCGCGCGATCCATCAAGACAGATCAGAGACGAGGCAGTGCACGCTTCAAGTAAGCGAACCGAGCGTTCTTCCCGCTTCGACGATTGCGGCGGCGGGCGTGTCTTCGGGAATCTCGCCATAAAGGAAAAACCGTCCAGGGAGCGACAAGATTGCCGCCTCGCCTTTCCAGAATTGCACCGTAAGGCCGCCGCCGATCGCGTCGCCGCCGGCCCATGACGATTTCAACTCGTCAATCGCGGCGCCGCCAAGGAGCACCGCGTCGGCATCGGCTCGGGCAGACAGGCCGGTATCGAGGGTGTCAAAGCGCAGCGCCCGTTTCCAGCCGTACATCTCGGCGTTGCGCATCACGGGGCCCGACGGCTTGTCGGGAGAAGCGTACTGTACGCCGCGAAAATCGATCGTCAGAAAACCTACGCCCGATTCGCGCAGCGCGCGCAAGCACGACGCGAGTTGCATCCCGGCTTTCAAAGCGGCGCGATCGCTGTCGCCGCCAAGAAGCGCGGCGAGCCGTTTTGGGGCCGGTACACTGATCCCCCAAACCCGCGGCGGGCGGAACGCGTCGCTAATAGCGTCCGCGATCTCGCGCAGCCGCGCCTCGGATTTGCCTTCAAGCGCGGCTTTCCATGAATCGGCGCGCGATTCTCCGACGCCAATCATCGCTCCGAGATCGATTTCTCCGTGTGTGACCGGAAGCACGCCGAGAATCTCGCCGAGCGCCTTGCGCACCATCGCTGGGTCCGACCATACGGACGCACCGATACCTGACACGCTGTCGATTCCGTGCGTCAGCGAGATCCAGATGGTCTTTTCAAACGCGAGCATCGCGAACCGTTACGCGCCCTATTCCTGAAGGGCGACTCCCGCCTTGCGCAGCTTGTCTTCGAGTTCCGCGATTCGCACGTCGCGCGGATCGGGCATCGTGACGCCCTGCGTGGCGCCGCGCGCAGCCGCATTGTCGGGCGAACCGAGGAAGATAATGTCGCGATTTTCCCAAGCCCCGTAATACGGGAGATTCTGCGGCGGCGTCGCTTTCACCCAATCTTTTGCAAACTCATCGAACGGTCGTCCGCGACGTTTGCGCGCCTCGCGCTCGGCCGATCGCAACGAATTGGTCTGCTCGGAATCGACGAGCAGAGTGCGGCTGTCGAACGCGACCTTGAAGATTTCGCGTGCGGTCCCCTCTGAGGTCGTCTGCTCGCGCACATCGCGCATCACCTGTTCGGGCTCGCGCTCGAGCGGATCGCCGTATCCTCCGCCCGCGCCCTGAACGATCATATACAGCTCGCCCTGCTTGACGACCTCGTATTGCATGCCCATGTGATGCGTCGAATACTTTGCGCCCTCGAACGGTCGCGAGTTCATGATATTCGCGGCGGTCCATTCGGACTCGGGCAGTTCGCGCAATTTTTCAAAGGCGTTGATGCCCTTGACCTTGCATAGAGGATAGGTCGGCGCGCCGTAACCGCCGAACAACCCGTAGGTCGAGGGGAACTTCGATCCCACGCACGTGGTCATAAAGCCGAACGCGTCGGAGCGGCGCACAGTCGCGATCACCTGATATCCGGTGCCGCCGCGATATTTGCCGAATCCGGCGTTGTCGGTCATCAGGCGATGCGGGACGATCTTGACAATGGGAGTTTCCTCTTCGAGGATCTCCTGCTCGCCGAGATCGGTCATCGCGGCGAAAATCGGCGCGATCGAATTTTCTCCGTCGGCGTCCTCGCGCGCGCCGCCGCTCATGCCGTTGAGATCGGCGCACAGATTGCCCACGGTCTCGCCGTACTGGTTGATGCCACCGTAAATGAAGGTGGTGATCATGTTGTACCAGGGCGCGATTATCTTCGTATAACGCGTCGTACAAGCGTGAAGAAATTTCGGCAAGACCATCTGGAGCGCGGTGAACGCCGGGAAGAACGTCATCATGCTCTGCGCGTTCGGAGCTTCGGGCGTGCAATCGAGCGCCGATCCGTAGTCGGTGATTACCTTCATGGGAGCGAACACCGCCTGATTGCGCGGCAGGTCGGGCCAGACGAAAGTGAGGAACTCCTGCGCGAGCATCCCCTTGAGTGCGTGCAGGACGGTGTTATTCGATCGATTCGTAAACTGCGGACTCGTGCCGCGGAAATCGAGTTCGAGCTGATCGCCTCGCTTGCGTGCTTCGATTGCGATCTTGATCAATACGTTCTCGCGCAGCGTGCTGTCCGCAAAGGCCATCGAACGCACCGTGCCATCGGGCCACGCCGCGAGGCGGCGACGGACTTCCGTTTCCGTGTCTTCGAGCGTCCATCGCAGCGCCGCGATCAATTCGGTCCACGAATACTCGCCGGCGATGGATTCGATTCGTTCCTTGATCTTGAGGCATCCGCTTAGGCGGATTTTCATGTCCTGAATCTGGAGCATCGGATCGCGCACGCTGTTCTGCAGCCACGTGACGACGTCGCGCCTCAGCGTGAAGTTTTCACCGACTTTCACCGGAGGCATCCTGATGCCTTCCATGTACGGCGATTCTGCCGCCGACGGCATCCCGCCCGGTTCGACCGAGCCGTTCTCGCCCTCGTGCACGATGACCATTACCCAGAGCGCGAGTTCGCCTGCGTCGGTGAAAATCGGGATGAACATATTCTGGTCGGGCGTGTGGATATTGCCGAAGCGCGGGTCCGTGCTCATGAAGACGTCGCCCGGCTTGACGCCGACGGTCGGCTCCTTGACCCAGTACTTCATTACGTAACGGAGAACGGGCTGACACACGACGGAGAAGAGGAGAACGCCGCCGGTGCTCGCGACTGCGAGATCGCCCGACGCTGTGAAGATTCCTGCGATCAGATCGCCCCACTTGGCTCCCGGCGCGGCGCCGGTCTGTTCGAGTTGATAAAAAGCTTCTTCCGCAGTGACTTCTAGCTTGCCCCGCAGCAGGCTTATCATGTGCGGATCGTGATGGCCGGCCATCGAGCGCTCTTCCAACGCGGTGCGAGGCGCAAGTCTGT
>DASPQU010000097.1:0-4209 GCA_035624805.1 Binataceae bacterium (SeqCode)
TGCAAAGGCCGCTGGAGAGCGAGAGCAACAAGCAGGCAGCTTGCATTTGCCTAACGGTTGGGACTAGGAAACCGAAATCGTGAAGGCTCCTGACTACACTGCCAGATGGCGCGATCGGGGTTACGTAGATCGGTATATACGATTCACGCGACCGGTTCGCTTTGACGGAGCGAAGTGGGCGGAGAAACTCTGTGTGGGCAGCAATGACACTGTCGTCGATCTCGGATGCGGCGACGGCAAGCTGCTGCTCGCGCTCGCGCCATACATCAGGCGCGGCATCGGAATCGACGTCTCCGCGCCTGCGATAGAGTACGCGCAACGCAACCTTGCCGACTCCGGCGCGGAAAACGTTGAGTTCATCGAATGCGACTTTCGAGAGTTGGCTCTTCCTGTCGGAAGCATCAATGCTGCCGTGTCGCTCGCGGCGCTGCATCATGTTTCAGACGACGAGAAGCTCGCGGTTCTGAGGAGCGTGGCAGAAGCGTTGGTCGCTGGCGGTTTGTTTCAGCTTGAGGATGACACGTTCAACTTTGCGCCTGATGCGTTCGAGACGATGGCACCCGCCATGTACCGTCAATTCGAGGAGCGCTTCGGATCTAAGGCGTGGGCGTTTATGCGTGACGAACTGGCTGGCGAGGATTTCGAATTCACTCCGTACCTGGAATCGCTCCTGTCGATGATCCGTGCGGCGGGGCTGGACGTCATTTCAGTTTCGGAACTTGGTCTCAACGGCGCAGTAATTCGCGCGAGGAAGCCGTCTGTGTAAGGATGAATGGTGACAGGCGTCCCTGCCTGTCCGGCGGATGCCGGGTCCGTCTGAGAATCGCAAAATTACCAAACGAACCCAAATGAGCAGGCCGCTAACTACTTGATTGTATTGAGTATTCGCCAGTTATTCTCCTGAACTGGCCTGGCAAAAAGGTCACATTTAGCCCTCACCCTGACCTCTCCCGTCACCGAACGGGAGAGGGGAAAGACACGGCCTTGCCCCCACACTCGGGAGTGGCCAGGGTCTGCGAAACTCGGCGAAAAAGAGCGGGCGAGGGGCCGGAAAGACGGCCTTCAGCCCTTGGGTAGTCCCAGCACGCGCTCGCCAATCACGTTGTGCTGCACTTCGCTGGTGCCGCCCGCGATCGTGTATTTGCGGCATTGGACCGTTCGGAACGTCCATCGGCCATTCGCCACTGCGCCCATCGAGCCATTCTCGAGCACGCCGTAGGTTCCGAGCAGTTCATCGGCAAACATCGAGACCCGTATATTGAACTCGCTGCTGAATAGTTTCGCGTAGGAACTTTCGGGTCCGGGCGGACGACCTTTGATCTGCGAGGTGAGCACGCGATAGCGAATCAGATTGAGGCATCGCGCCTCGGTGAGGAAGCCCGCGAGACGCTGGCGGACGTAAGGATGCTTGTGCGCGGGAATCCCGCCGAAATCGCGCGTCTTCGCAAGCGCGACGAGCTCCTCAACGACGCTCTCGACCGGAAGACGCGAACCGGCGGAATGGCGCTGCAAGCCCACCGTCGCCAGCGACACCTGCCATCCCTGGTTGATCTCGCCGACGAGGTTCTCGCGCGGCACGCGGACGTTGTCGTAAAAGACCTCGTTAAAGGCGGATTCGCCCGTAAGCTCCTTCAGCGGCCGAATCGTAATGCCCGGGGTTTTCATGTCCACCAGCAGATACGACAGCCCCTTGTGCTTTGGCGCGGACGGATCGGTGCGGACCAACAGCACCTGCCAATCGGCGCGATGCGCGAGGCTGGTCCATATCTTTTGCCCGTTGATGACGAAGTAGTCGCCGTCGACCTGGGCGCGCGTGTTGAGTCCTGCGAGATCGCTGCCCGCATTGGGTTCGGAATATCCCTGGCACCAGATCTCCTCGCACGAGAGCATCTTCGGCAGGAAGCGTTTCTTCTGCGCCTCGGTGCCGAGCAGGATAAGCGTCGGGCCGAAGCGATCGATCGCAAGCTGATTCGCGCCATATGGAGGGAGGCCGAGGCGCAGGACCTCATCATTATAGATAGCCAGCTCGATCGGATCAGCGCCGCCTCCGCCCCACTGCTTCGGCCAGTGCATCGCGAGGTATCCGGCGGCGCGGAGTCGTTGATGATATTCGAGTATCCGGTTCCAATCGCGATCGTCGCGCGCGTAGATGAGCTCCTCGTAAGGTCCCACCATGTTTTCGGGCGGTCCGAAAACCTCGCGTGAGTTTCGTTCGAGCCATTCGCGCAGATCGGCGCGGAACTTATCCTGCGCGGGCGTGAAATTGAAATCCATCGACGAAGCGCTTCCTTGTCGGCAATCGACTATATCGCCGATAGGAGTTGATGAAAGCGGCGCTCGCGGGAACGCGGCGGATGACACGTCCCGAATTCGCGCGACAGCGGAGCGCGCGAAAATCGGTGAAAAAGCGACTATGGCATCGAAGCGGCGTTTGCGCTTATCTTACCGAAATCTCGCGTCGGACCTGCGCCGGCGCTGCTCAACGGGTGACAAGAACGACAATGGCGTACACGACGGTCAAGGTTCCGGCCGAGGGCGCAAAGATCACGCTCGGGGCCAATGGGCAACTCAAAGTTCCTGACAATCCTATCCTCCCCTTTATCGAAGGCGACGGTACCGGACGCGATATCTGGCGCGCCTCGCAATACGTGTTCGACAACGCCGTGAAGAAGGTTTACGGCAGCAAACGCAAGATCGCATGGATGGAAGTCTATGCGGGCGAGAAGGCGTTCAATCAGTTCAACAACTGGCTCCCTGACGATACGGTCGAAGCGTTCCGCGAGTTCCTCGTAGGGATCAAAGGCCCGCTCACCACTCCGGTCGGCGGCGGAATTCGATCGCTCAACGTCGCCCTGCGCCAGATGCTCGATCTCTACGTCTGCCTCCGTCCCGTGCGCTACTTCCAGGGTGTCCCGAGCCCGGTCAAGCAGCCCGAAAAAGTCGACATGGTGATCTTCCGCGAGAACACGGAAGACATTTATGCGGGGGTCGAGTGGCCTGCCGATTCGCCCGAGGCGAAGAAAATCGTCAAGTTCCTGCGCGAGGAGATGAAGGTCACAAAAATCCGCTTCCCCGAGACCTCGGGAATCGGAATCAAGCCGGTGTCGAAGGAAGGATCGGAACGTCTGATTCGCGCCGCGCTGGATTATGCGATCTCGCATAAGCGCAAGAGCCTGACCTTCGTCCACAAGGGCAACATCATGAAGTACACCGAAGGCGCCTTCCGCGATTGGGGCTACGAGCTCGTCAAGCGCGAGTATCAGGGCAAGGCGATCGGCTGGGACGATTGCGGCGGCAAGCCTCCCGCAGGCCAGCTTCTCGTCAAAGACAATATCGCAGACATCACCCTTCAGCAGGTGCTCACGCGTGCCGACGAGTTCGATGTTATCGCGACGATGAACCTCAACGGTGACTATCTGTCGGACGCTCTCGCGGCACAGGTGGGAGGAATCGGAATCGCGCCGGGCGCGAACATCAACTACCTCAGCGGCCACGCGATATTCGAGGCGACGCATGGAACCGCGCCGAAGTACGCCGACCAGGACAAGGTCAATCCGGGTTCGGTGATCCTGTCGGGCGTGCTGATGTTCGAGCATATGGGATGGCAGGAAGTCGCCGACGGAATCGTCCGCGGTCTCGAGAAGACCATCGCGAACAAGACCGTCACCTACGACTTCGAGCGTCTCATGACGGGCGCGAAGCTGCTCAAGTGCTCGGAGTTCGGAAAGGCTATCGTCGAGAACATGTAACGATCGATTGAGCCTGAAGCGAAAGCCCGAGACGGTATCGATGCCGCCTCGGGCTTTTTTTGTTCTGTTAATGCATCGATGGCGGTCTGATAAAAAACGCTGATGAAACGGGATCGCTTTCCATTAACATTCGACTCCTGCTAATAGTCGCCGTCGGGTGGGCTCGCCGGGTCCGGCTAGGGGATTGTCGCATTAGGTTTGGCTTATTTGTAAAATTTCAGTTATAAGTTACCCTTTAAGTCTGGCGTGGCGCGCCATCGCGCGCGGAGTTGAGAATCGTGGCACGTAAGAAAATCGCATTCATCGGGGCTGGCAACGTCGGCGCGACCTGCGCTCATCTTTGCTTTCTGCGGTCGCTCGGCGACATCGTTCTCTACGACATCATCGACGGCCTGCCGCAGGGCAAGGCGCTCGACATGCTCGAGTCGGCGCCGGTTCTCGGAATCGACGTAAACGTCAC
>DASPQU010000098.1:0-6897 GCA_035624805.1 Binataceae bacterium (SeqCode)
GCGTGCTGGAGTCGACGCCAAACCTTCACGTGCGCCAGGCGAGCGTCGAACGGCTGATCGTCGAGAACGGCGCGGTGCGCGGCGTCGAATCGCAGATCGCTGAGATTTTCGAGGCGCGCGCCGTCGTCCTGACGACAGGGACGTTCCTCAAGGGCCTAATCCATATCGGCGAGAAGAATTACTCGGCCGGACGCGCGGGAGATTTCGCCGCGATGGGACTGAGCGAGCATCTGCGCGCGCTCGGCTTTCGCGTCGGACGCCTTAAGACGGGGACCTGTCCACGCCTCGACGGACGCACGATCGATTACGGCGGGTTGGAGATTCAACCGGGCGACGATCCGCCGCCGCCGTTTTCGTTCCGCACCGACAAAATCGCGCAGGCGCAAATTCCCTGTTACCTGACTTTCACCAACGCTCGCACGCACGAGATCATCCGCGAGAATATCGGGCGCTCGCCGATGTATTCCGGCACGATCCAGAGCCGCGGCCCGCGCTATTGCCCGTCGGTCGAGGACAAGGTGATGCGCTTCGCGGGCAAAGAGCGCCATCAGATCTTCCTCGAACCCGAAGGACGCGACACAGTCGAGGTTTACCCCAACGGCCTCTCGACGAGCCTGCCGCTCGATGTGCAAATCAGGATGGTCCGATCGATTCGCGGGCTGGAGCACGCGGAAATCATGCGGCCCGGCTATGCGATTGAATACGACTTTTCCGATCCCACGCAGCTCCATCCTTGGCTCGAAACCCGTCTCGTGAGCGGGCTGTTTTTCGCCGGCCAAATCAACGGAACCACCGGCTACGAAGAGGCTGGCGCCCAGGGACTGATCGCGGGAATCAACGCGGTCCTCAAGACGCGCGATGAACCTGCGATCGTTTTGCGTCGCGACGAGGCGTACATCGGCGTGATGATCGACGACTTGGTGACGCGCGGAATCGGCGGCGAGCCGTACAGGATGTTCACGTCGCGCGCGGAGTATCGCCTGATGCTGCGCGAGGACAACGCCGACCGTCGGCTCTCGCCGATCGGCGAACGCCTGGGCCTGCTTCACCACGATGCGATCGCTCGCCTCGCCGAAAAAAGCCGTCGCGTCGAAGCCGAGGCGCGGCGGCTCCGTGATACGCTCGTGCCCCTGTCAGAGACCAATAACGCGATCCTCGCCGGACGCGGCTCGGCTCCAATCAGCCAATCAGTTCGCGCGATCGAGCTGATGCGACGTCCCGAGGTCTCGTACATCGACGTCGTCCGGATGGCCGGTCTCGATTCGCCACTCGATTCGGATTGCGCGGCTGCGCTCGAGATCGATATCAAATACGCTGGCTATGTAAATCGGCAGTCCGAGGCAGTCGAGCGATTCAAGCGGCTCGAAGACTCGGCGATCCCGGGATGGGTCGATTTCCACGAAATCAAGGGGCTTTCGACCGAGGTCAGAGAGCGGCTCGCGAAGATCCGGCCTCGATCCCTCGGACAAGCCGCCCGGATGCCCGGAATCACGCCCGCGGCGGTGTCTATCTTGGCGGTTCTCATCAAAGCGGGACGCAACCGCGCGTCGGCCCCGCCAAGTTCGTGAATCGCTGCCTGCTACCTCTCAAGATCGAGCATATGTTTCACGTGAAACCGTTTCGCCATAGATTCGCCTCCTGTTCCGCGACAGTGCCACGGAATCGCGCGACGGCGGAGCGCGCGGAAATCTCTGAAAAACGTTTCACGTGAAACGTCGGGAGAAGAGGTTGGCCGACCTGGATTCGATTTCCTCGGACGTCGTGAGGCTCGTCGAGGGCCGGATTCGCGGATTTGACGCTTCGCTTCATCCAGAGTTTCTGCGCCGGATAGAGACGTTCGCTCGAACGCTCGCCTCCTGGGGTGCGAGGATGAATCTCACGGCGCATCCCGAGGATCCGGCCGAGGTGGCATTCCACATCCTCGACAGCCTCGCGCCCGCGATGATGGCCGAGAGGCCTCCGCTCGAGCACGCCTTCGGTTCCGGCCAGGAGGTCTTGGATCTCGGCGGCGGTGCGGGCTTCCCCGGGCTCATTCTCGCGGCTGCTACTGATGCGCGATTCACGATTGTGGAGTCGCGTCGCAAGCGCGCGAGTTTCCTCACGGTGGCGATCGCGGAGATGGGCCTTGATAACGCGAGCGTGATGGCCGGTCGCGTTGACGAATCGATGTTTCACGTGAAACCTTTTTCGGAGATTTTCGCTCGCTCATTCCTCGCTCGAATTCGTGGAGGGCCGTTTGACGTTTCACGTGAAACGTCTGCAGGCTTTGATACCGTCGTTGCGCGGGCGTTCGGAGCGCCGTCAGACTTCTATCGAATCGCGTCGGCAGCCCTGCGCGAAGGTGGGCTCGCGATCCTGTACGCGAATCCGGACCAGCGCCTTAGCCTGGACATCGCCCGCGAATCCGGCCTGACGGGATATACCCGCATCCCGTACGAGGTCCGACGCGGCGTTTCGACGGTCAAGCGAGTCCTCGCCATCTGGCGTCGCGCCTGACGGCCGTCGGAAATTTTCCGCAGAAATCCCTCAGTTTTCATTCACTCACGTCCGCCGATTTGCATTTCGCAGCGGCACCCGTATAGTCGAAGAGTCCGGTTGACGTTTCACGTGAAACGTCTTTCATAGATTTTCGCGTGCTCCGTTGTCGCGCGAATCCGGGCGTAGGTAGTGGTGAGGGGCGGATGGGCCGCATAATCGCGATCGCCAACCAGAAGGGCGGCGTAGGCAAGACGACGACTGCTATCAATCTCGCGGTTGCTCTTGCTCAATCAGGACGCCGCGTCCTCTTTATCGATATCGATCCCCAAGGCAACGCCACGTCCGGTCTGGTATCGGCTCCCCATATCCGCGAGGCTATCGCCCGCGGCAGCAGCGTCTACGAAGCCCTACTCGGCGGCGTTCCGATCGTCGAGGTGATTCAGGAGGTCCGCCCGGGGCTGATGCTGGCCGGCGCGAGCCAGGATCTGGTCGGCGCCGAGATTGAGATGGCGACCACGGAGGGACGCGAGCGCCGCCTCCAGCGCCTAATTGAGGTAGTTTCCCAAGAATATAACTATGTTCTAATTGATACGCCGCCGTCGCTTGGCCTTCTCACCCTCAATGCGCTCGTCGCCGCCGACTCGGTTCTGGTTCCGATGCAGTGTGAGTATTACGCGCTCGAGGGACTCGGCTCGCTGCTCGGGACGATCAAGCGCGTGCGCGAGGCGCTCGCGCCGCGACTTGAGGTCGAGGGTCTCGTACTCACGATGTTCGATTCGCGAAATCGCCTGAGCCACGAAATCGCGAGCGAGGTGCGCCGCCATTTTCCCGACAAGGTTTTCCGCGCCGTGATTCCGCGCAACGTTCGGCTTTCGGAAAGCCCCAGCCACGGGCTCTCGGCGCTTGAGTACGAGGCGAAATCTTCCGGCGCGCAGGCGTATCGCGAGTTGGCCGAGGAGCTTATCGCGCGCACGACGGCCGGCGGCGCCGCCCAGGCGGATTCGGCCATCGGTGCTCATCATCAGGAAGGTTCGCATCACGATTCGCACGAACAACACCATCGCAGGTCCGAGGACGAGGAGGGATAAGAGGGATGGTACGCAAGCCATTGGGACGGGGACTGGACGCACTTATCGGTGACAGCGCGGGGGCGATGTCGGCAGCGCCCGGATCGCACGATCCGAAGGCGGGGACGCTCACGCAGGTAGCGGTCGATCGTATCAAGCCGGGGCCGTATCAGCCGCGGGTGAATTTCGATCCCGAGAAGCTCGAGGAGCTGCGCCGCGCGATTGAGGCGCAGGGCGTAATCGAGCCGCTGATCGTTCGGCGCGCGTCGACTGCGAGCGGTCTTGATGTTCATTACGAGTTAATCGCGGGCGAGCGCCGGTTGCGCGCGGCGCGCGCCGCCGGTCTCGCCACGGTGCCGGTGGTGGTGCGCGAGCTCGACGACAACGCGGCGCTGGAGATGTCGATCGTCGAGAACATCATGCGCGAGAACTTAAACCCCGTCGAAGAGGGGCTCGCGTTTTCCCGCCTGTGCCGCGAGGCCTCGATGAGTCACGAGCAGGTCGCGGTGCGTATCGGCAAGAGCCGTCCCTACGTAAGCAACGCGATTCGCCTTCTCGAACTGCCGCATCCTGTTCTCAAGATGATCGCAAGCGGCGACTTGACGGCGGGGCAGGCGCGTCCGCTACTGGGGCTCGCGACCGAGGAGCAGCGGATAGCGGCGGCGAATCGGATCGCGCACGGCCAGCTCAATTCGCGCGGCGCGGAGGAGATCGTGCGGACCAATCGCGGCAAGGCGCCGGTGCCGCCGCACGCGACAATCGATCCGAATCTGAAGGCGATGGTCGAGTCGCTCCAGCGTGCGCTCAAGCGCAAGGTGCGGATATCGCAGCGCCGCGGCAAGACCCCGGGCCGGGTTTCGATCGAGTATTACGATGACAACGATCTGACCGCGTTGGCGGCGCTGCTCACCGGGGTGGGAAGAAACGGCGCGGACGCGCGGGTGTAAGCGGGCGATTTTTCTTTTGAAATCGTTGGCGGTTCTCTCGTTTATCGCTAACATCGCGCCGCATTGCGTCAAACCGCTTGCACAAGGCCAACGAAAAGTAAAAGGTTCATTTCATCTCGGTGGCTCCAGGAGCCTCTGAGATTGATCGATGCGAAATGTCGAGATCCGGACGCGAAATCGCGGTTCGATCGCGACGGAAATTCTGCAGCAAATTCGAAGCTTCTTGCGATTTTTTTCAGGACATACTTGAGGGACCTTGCCAAGCGATTCATCTTGTCAGTGGACGAGACGGCCCGGTTCAGGTCCGGTTCCTGAAATCGTGGTCGGGTCGGGTCCTTCCGAAGACCCCGGGCCGTCCGTTCCCCTCAAGAGCCAACAGTCTGCCATTACCTAACCGGAAAGCCCAAACGCTATTCGCACTGTTTCAAAATACCCAGTAACTCACGGGATTTTTCAGCAGGGCTCCGGCCTATACGCACGAGATGCGAAATGACGCATCGCTCCGGGATTCCTCGCGCGCCAGACAACTCGGACGCGCGGGAATGACAGAAAGTACGTGCCAGCGCGACCTCTCTTGCAGAACCTCGCCCGGTCCGGGAGAGGTCAGAGCATTTTCTTGCTCTGGGTGAGGGTCATCATTCAGCGCGCGTCGGTTGCGCGCGACTACTCGAATCGCGCGTCGCGTTCGCGACGCGCTGGAAGCGGACCCTCACCTCGCGCTTCGCGCGGTCCTCTCCCTGTCAGGGCGAGGACTCTATGGGTGCGAACCTCGAGCTACGAAAATCGGCGGGCGCGTGATGGACAGGCAGGGACGCCTGTCCTATCGAAGAATGCCGCGCGAAGCCCTTCTCGCCATCCCGAGAGTTTGCGAAGGAATAGAATTTCATTAACGGTATTCACTAGTCGTCATCCTGAACGAAGGTGGCCGCTGCGGCCATCCTGAGACGAAGGCGAAGGACCCGCTGGGCCGGAGTGAAGGACCTCGCGCGGTCCTCCGCGCGTAAAGCAGCGCTCTCGCAAGACGCCCGGAGGACCGGGCGAGATCCTTCGACTTCGCTCGAAAGGATCTCGCTTCGCTCAGGATGACGGACAAAAAATGTGTCGTACGGGCGGCGTTACTGATTCAGCTCGACGATCGTGGCGCCTGCCCCGCCGTGGCGGGGCTCGGCTTCGTGGAAGCTCGAGCAATACGGCGAGGTCGCGAGATACTCGGCGACCGCCTTGCGCAGCGCTCCCGATCCGATTCCATGCACGACACGCACCTCGCGCTGATTCGTCAGATAGGCCTGATCGAGAAACTCCTCGAGCTTGCGCAAAGCGTCCGACGCGCGCATCCCGATAAGATTGCATTCCTCGCGCTCGCCCGCCTCCGTGCTGACGCTCACCGCCGGCATCGGTTCGCGCCTGCCCGGTTGCTTCGCGGCGGTCTTGGCGCGGCGGATGCGATCGGGGGCGACCTCGATACGAAGTCCTCCGCGTGCGACGACGGCGCGGCCTGGCTCGATCGAGATGAGTTGCCCGCGGATGCCGCCGAGTTCGACCTCGTCGCCGGCCACGAGCGGTCGCTCTTCGACCCCCGCTTCTTCTCTCGCTTCCGCAGCGGGCGCGGCGCGCTCGATTCGTTCCATCGCGCCACTGACGAATGCCCCGACATCGCGGCGCGACTTGGCTTGCGCACGAACCTCTTTCATCAGCTCGTCGCCTTCGCGCCTTAGTTCCCGGACCAGCCCAACTCCCTCTTCGCGCAGACGCTGCCGTTCGGTCCTTAGGCGTTCCTTCTCTCGATCAAGCGTCTGCGTTGCTTCGCGCTGAGAGATCGCGAGTTCCGCCTCGCGCGACGCGGCCTTGTCGGCAGCGTCCGCGAGCCGTGCCCGTTCGGCGTCCAATCGTTCGAGCGCACGCGACAGATCTATCGCCTCGCGTCCCATCGCCTTTTCCGCGCCTTCGATAATCTGGGCGGGAAGCCCGAGTCGTCGCGCGACGGCAAGGCCGTAGCTCTGCCCGATCGTTCCGGGACGCAACTTATATAAAGGAGCCAGCCGCTCGACGTCGAAATCGACCGCGGCGACGCCGAAGTCGGGTCGCGAATATGCGTGGAGCTTCACGGCAGTTGAGTGGGTCGCGACCGCGACGACGCATCGCCGCGCCGCGAGATGTTCGACGAGTCCGATCGCCAGCGCCGCACCTTCGGCAGGATCGGTTCCTGCGCCGGGCTCGTCGAGAATCACGAGGGCGGGTTCGTCGAGCGATCGCACGATCTCCGACAGATTCGCGATATGCGCGGAGAACGTGGAGAGGCTGGCTTCGATCGATTGCTCGTCTCCTATATCAGCGAAAATGCTGCGGAACACCGCGACGCGGCTGGGCTCGCGTGCCGGAATCAGGATGCCCGTCTGCGCCATCAT
>DASPQU010000099.1:0-5650 GCA_035624805.1 Binataceae bacterium (SeqCode)
AAGCCGGCCTGAATGCACATGGCTGCAGCTTGACAGGCACATCGTTAAGGTCCGAACCTTAGGAGCCGGATCGATTCGTCGCCTTGGCTTGAACGGCGACATCAGAGCACATTTACGACTGATTGAACGGAGCGAATATGGAATACGCCAGACTCGGAAATTCGGGACTCACGGTTTCGCGCATCTGCCTCGGATGCATGAGCTACGGGAGCAAGAAATGGCGCGATTGGGTACTCACGATGGACGAGGTGCGCGACCATTTTCGCGCCGCGCTCGACGCCGGAGTCAATTTCTTCGATACCGCGAATGTCTACTCGATCGGGGTGAGCGAAGAAATAACGGGGCGATGGCTGGGCGAGATGGCGAAGCGCGAGGACCTCGTAATAGCGACCAAGGTCCACGGCCAGATGGCTTCGGGGCCGAATCGCGCCGGGCTCTCGCGCAAGAACATCCTCGAGGCTTGCGACGCATCGCTGCGCCGCCTCAAGACCGATTTCATCGACCTGTATCAGATCCACCGATGGGACTTCTCGACGCCGATCGAAGAGACGCTCGACGCGCTCGATTCGCTCGTGCGATGCGGCAAGGTTCGCTACCTGGGCGCGAGCTCGATGGCGGCGTGGCAGTTCCATAAGGCGCTGAATCTGCAGAAGCGCAACGGATGGCATCGTTTTGTCGCGATGCAGAACCACTACAATCTCGTCTACCGCGAGGAAGAGCGCGAGATGAATCCGCTGTGCGTCGACCAGGGCGTCGGCCTGATCCCGTGGAGCCCGCTCGCGCGCGGATTCCTGGCGGGTAATCGATCTCGCAATGCGCACGAGCCAACGACGCGCGCAAAGAGCGACGAATTCGCCAAGGGGATGTATTTCCGCGAGTATGATTTCGAGGTTCTCGACGAAGTCGAGAAGGTCGCGAAGAAGCGTGGCGTAACGGCGTCGCAGATCGCGTGCGCGTGGATTCTAGGAGCGCCCGGGGTGACTGCGCCCATCATCGGGGCGACGAAAATGAGCCACCTGCAAGAAGCGTTCAAAGCGGTCGAGATCAAGCTCAGCCGCGAGGAGACGGACGCGCTCGAAAAGCCGTATCGACCCCATCCGATTCTTGGCCATCAACAGCCCGACGCGCGGCGGATGGTGAAGCAGTAGTTCCGCATTTCGCGCGCGTTTCCCGGGGTTTTACCCGCGATTGGAAAGCGGGCTTTGCTTATCCGCTACCCCGGGTCCGCAGTCGCAGATACCGGCGCCGCTGAAACCCGTCTGCAGGATCGCACAGCCCTCCAGCAGATTCACAACATCGACTGGTGGACCCTGCTGCTCCGGTTCGATGGTGTCGCGTTGGAACTCTTCGATGGAGACCCCTGACGTGAACAACGTGAACGGCGGCGAGCTTTGGGCGAGCGTTTCGGTGTGAACGCTGGAAATGCGCAGCGTACTGGTCGGATTAATGCTGACGTTGCATCCGGCGCCGCCTGGCAGGTTGTTGGCTCCGCAACTGGGATCGCATTCCAAACCCAACGGGGTCAGCGACGAACCCGGCGGTAGAGGCGCCGTAGGATCGTTTGGGAGTTGCGGAATCACCGACCCGACCATGAGCGTTCCGGCGACGCGATCGCCGCCCGGTACGGCGAAATTGCTCGTCAAGTCATTGATGGTCGAAAGCGTGAGAAGTTTGTTTGGCGAAAGCGGGCAGGCGCAACATTCCTGGAGCTCCTCCACGTCATCGAAAACGAAAATGAGCGCGCAAAGATCGCCGTGTTGCGCAGTCGGATTTACGATTCTCACAAGAGAATCGCCGCTGCCGCCCGAAAAACCAGGACCACCCCATCCGCTGCCCGACGGTGAAAAATGGCTGGCCACGTCGTAGTAACCGACGTGAACGAATTGATCGCTGCTGACAGACTGCGCATGCGAAGCGGTTGGAACAAAGGCCGCCAGCACAGCGACCACCGACGCGATTCCCAGGCATCGACGTTCCATCATAAGTCCCCTCCCCGGCTCGAGAACTGCGCCTCGCAGTTTATTACTCATACCACCTGAAGGTATAGACACGCCACGCGCCCGAGGCGGCGTCCTTCTCCTCCGTGCGAGACGCGTCCGCCAACAGGAGGAAGGCCGGCGGGAGTGACGCTCGCGACCGGTCAGCCGCGTGTCATCGAGGTGGGCTTCAACCCGACCAAGCCGGGCGAGAAGCACGATATGATCGAGGTCTTCACCAGCGCATCGGGCGGGCCGCTCGTCGCCGAGTTGATCGGTAGAGGTAAACCGCCCGACCCCAATAAACCGCACAACCCCAATCGCGAGGACGACGGGGACTAGCAAAGCCTCGCCCCGCCCTCCCTTATTGAGCCCTCGCCCCGCCGGAGCGAGGGTGCCGCGCGGAGCGTCAAATGAAGAGTCCACTTCCAAAGCATCGCGAATATGGTTTTCCCTCTCCCATTTTCTGCCATGGGAGAGGGTCAGGGAGGGGGTGCTGTCTGCGCGACGCGCGATTCAAGTAATCGCGCGCGAAAGACGCGCGCTGGATGCCGACCCTCACCCGGCGCTGCGCGCCACCCTCTCCCTGACAGCGGAGAGGGTTCAGAGTTCCGCGTACCCTCACCTTGACAGCGCAAGGGTTTTATTCTGGATGCCTTCTCGGACAGCGGAGGAGAGTTCAGTCTCCAGATGCCCTCGCCTCTCTGGATGCCCTCGCCCTGACAGGGAGAGGGCGCTGCGAAGCAGCGGGTGAGGGTCATCCAGAAAACCCCGGCACCCGCTGCGCGTCGAATCTATTGCGATTCGCACGATTGACGGGCGCACCTGATTGCGATGATCTCGCCCGGCGAAAGACACGACCGCGCCAGAAAGCCGCGCCGCGAGCAGACAGATGCCGAACGAATCCTATGGGCTCACTTGCGCTCGCGACGCATGGGCGCGGCCAAAATCTCGACGACAAGTTCCAATAGGCCCCTTCATCGCTGACTTCTGCTCTCTCGAAAAGCGCCTCATCATAGAACTCGACGGCGGACATCACGCCGACCGGCGCGATCAAGACGACAGCCGCAGCGAATGGCTGCAACAGCACGGATATCGCGTGACCAGGTTTTGGAACAACGAGGTGTTTGACAATATCGAGGGCGTGCTCGAACGAATCTTGACTTTCCTCGGATGACCCTCACCCGGCGCTGCGCGCCACCCTCTCCCTGACAGCGGAGAGGGTTCAGAGTTCCGGATGCCCTCGCCTCGAACGCGCCAGGGCAAAAACTCCGGGCAGCATTATTCCTGCGCGAGCAACCGCCCAAGATTCGCTCCTTCGCGGCGCCTGAACGCGACCGCGACCGATAGGCGCTCCAGGTGCTGGTCGATGATCTTCGTGCCGAGCCGCACGCGATGGGTCTCGAAGAACGCTTTCACCTCGGGCTCGCGATCGAGCAGCGAAATGACGCCCTCGCACATGCGCGGCAGCGCGCTGTCCGGATACTTCTTCGTCATCTCGTCCCAGTTCTTGCGAATGAAATCCCACGCCTCATAGCGGCATTGCGTGTTCAGCAGCAATGAATGCATCAGGTAGGGCGCATTTTGCGTTCGCACCTGGCCGTCGAGAGTCATCGCCATCGTGCGTCGCAACAGACTCAGATCGCGGAAGTTCGCCAGCGCAAACAGATAACGCTGTTCTTCCTGGGGCGTGTGCGGCGATTTGAACTTCGCGAGGAATGCGTCGTAACGGACAGCATCGCCGCTGTATGCCAGGATATTGACGAGGGCTGGTGCGATATCCCGATCGGATTTCGCGGGATTCTTTTCCCACTCGTCGTAAAGCTCGCGGGCCTGCGATTGCACTGCCGCGTCGTCGCCGAGCGTTCCGAGCGCTCCCGCAAGATTGCCCCGAAGCTGCCGCGTCAACTCGTCTTCGCCCGGGCGCGGTTCCCATCCCAGGCGCTTGAATGCCGGGCCGGCGACATCGCGAACCGTGCGGGCAAGCGCAGCCCTATCGACATCGGACGCGATCATGTCGAGATAGCTGAATGCGCCAAGCAGCGCGCGCCATACGTTGATGTCAGTCTCTTGGGTGAACAGGCGCGCCATCTTCAGGAAATCCGAGAGCGGGCGCAGCCCGGCAACGGTGGCCGCCCATGTGTCGCTCACCAGACCGAAGCGCTCGATCGGCTTGAGTTCGCTGAGGTTGCGGCTGAGGGCGTCAAGCAGCGGGGGCGCGTAGGTCGCGCGATAAAATCCGTGGCCGCCTTCATTGACCAGCGCCCATTCGATCTTGCCTTGGGCTTGGAAGGTCGTCTCCTTCTCGGTGAGAAGAATCTTGTGAGTTGAAACGCCGCGATCGGTCTTGACGCGCAGCATCAAGGGAACGTGCCAGGTTTGCGCAGGGGCGGCAGCGTCGGGCAGATAGTAGAATCGGCGCTGCGATATTTTCAGCGCGCGCCCGTCACCGGCGGGCTCGACCGCGACGATCGGAAAGCCCTGCTGAAAGATCCAGGAATCCATCAGCTTGCGGATCGGCTGGCTCGACGATTCCTCGAGCGCATCCCAGAGGTCGGTCGTTTCCGCGTTGGCGAATCGATGCTTTCGCAGATAGAGCGCGATTCCCTTTCGGAATTCCTCCGCGCCCATGTATTGCTCGAGCATCCGGAGCACCGCAGCGCCCTTTTCGTAGGTGAGCACGTCGAACATCGCGCGCGCTTCGTCGGGACTGTGCACGGTGAATTCGATCGATCGGGTGCTGCGCAAACCGTCGACCGCCATCGCTGCGGCTCGCGAAACGCCGAAGCTCTCCCATCGCTTCCAATGCGGCTTCCATTTGTCGACCGCAAGCATCTCCATGAAGGTCGCGAACGCTTCGTTGAGCCAGATACCGTTCCACCATCGCATCGTGACGAGATCGCCGAACCACATATGCGCGTTCTCGTGCGATACAACGTCGGCGACGCGCTCCAGTTCGGCGCGCGAAGCGGTCTTTTCGTCCACAAGCAGCGCAGTTTCGCGAAACGTGATCGCGCCGAGGTTTTCCATCGCGCCCGAAGCGAAGTCAGGAATCGCGATCAAATCGAGCTTGTCGCCCGGATACGGCAGCCCGTAGTAGTCGGCGAAAAACTTGAGCGAAAACGCCCCGATCTGCGCTGCGAACGGCGTCAGTGGGGCCTTGCCCGGCACATAAACGACTCGCAGCGGCGCTCCCCCAGCGTCCACTGGCGTGGTCGCCTCGAATTCGCCGACGATGAACGCGACCAGATAGGTCGACATCGGTATCGTGTCTTTGAATACGACCTCTTTCTTGCCGTGGCCCAGGCGGCGCTCGCTCTGCTGCCCCGCGTTCGATATCGCTGCGAGATTCTCGTCGACGACCAGCGTGACGCGAAATCTCGCCTTCAGCTCGGGCTCATCCCAACACGGGAAGGCGCGGCGAGCATCGGTCGCCTCGAATTGGGTGGTCGCCACGGTGTGCGTCTTGCCGGCGGAGTCCTGATACTGGCTGCGATAGAAGCCGTGCAGCTTGTCATTGAGGATGCCGCGAAACTTTATCTGGAGAATGCAATCGCCGGCTTCGAGGCGGCGATCGAAATGGATCTTCACTCGTTCGTTCGCGGCATCGAGTTCCGGCCGCCCTGGAATTGACGCGCCCGCACGTTCGACCGAGGCGCTGTCGATCTCCAATT
>DASPQU010000100.1:0-2172 GCA_035624805.1 Binataceae bacterium (SeqCode)
ATCCTCCAACCCGCCAGTCGGGACCAATCTCACCGTACAGGAATCAAGAGGCGAATTTCAAACTCTGATAGCATTTTGCCATCGTGAGTGCGGATGTCCGTCTTGATTTTGATGAAGAGGGGCGAAGGCGGCATAGCGCAGTTCGAAACGGTTTAACCAAGTACTACGAAGTTTAATCCGCAAATTACCCAAGCGCGGACGTTATCGTATTGAACGAGAGCTTTTTCGTAAGTGCGTGGCCGAGGGCGTCGACAAGCACGAACTCGACGCCATCCTCGACACGTTTCTTGTCGAGCCGAAGCGCTGCAATGAAGTCGGCGGTGTTCCATTTGCGAGGCATCTCCGACGGAAGCCCCGCTCGTGCAATCAGTGTCGTGACGCGCTGCACATCGCCGGTCGGCAGGCCCGCTTCAAGATGCGATAGCCGCAGCGCCGCGATCATCCCAATCGCGACCGCCTCGCCATGCAGATAGTTGCCGTATCCGGCCGAGGCCTCGATCGCGTGGCCCACGGTATGGCCGAAATTCAGGATCTTGCGCAAACCGCCCTCGCGTTCGTCATTCTCGACTACATGCGCCTTATGACGAAGCGACCGCTCTACGACGGCTTCAAGCGTGTTCAAATCGCGTGCGAGGATCGCGTCGAGATCGCGCTCGAGGTCGGCGATCATCGGGGCATCCATGATCACGCCATACTTGATCACCTCGGCCAGTCCCTCGCGAAACTCTCGATCTGGCAGCGTCTTCAACGTAGCGACATCGGCGAGAATCATGCGCGGCTGCGAAAACGCGCCGATTAGATTTTTGCCGCGGCGATGGTTCACTGCGGTCTTGCCGCCCAGCGCAGAATCGACCTGACCGACGATCGTGGTCGGAACCTGGACCATCGCTATTCCGCGCAGGAATGTCGCCGCCGCAAACGCGGCCAGATCACCGACGACGCCACCGCCGAGCCCAAACACGACACTGTTTCGATCCAGTTCGGTGTCGATCATGCGATCGTAAACAGCGTTGAGCATCTCGAGATTTTTGCTCGACTCGCCCGCCGCAATTTCGATCGTCGTGACTTCGAAGCCGGATTTCCTGAGCGCGGTCTGGACGGGATTCGCGAACAAGGGTGCGACGTTCGTATCGCTGATTAGCGCCGCGCGAGTCGGCTTAATTCCCGCTTCGACGGCGAGTTCGCCCAGCCTGTCGAGGATTCCCGCGCCGACGTGCACGGGATGCGATCGCGGCCCTAGCTCTACGCGAAAAGTCCGCATCGTTTTGCACCACAGCGGATGAACGCGTTGAACACCTCGTTCGCCGCTTCGCTCACGTTGAAATCCGACGTATCGACGGTCACTTCGGCGCGCTCATAGGCTTCGCGACGCTCGTCGATAAGTTCGACGATTCGCTCTCGGAGCGGTTTCCCGCCTTCGAGCAGCTTGGGACGCCGCGCGCGCGAGCGTTCCACGCGCCGCGCGATCACCTCCGGCCGCGCGCTCAGGCATACGATTACTCCTGCTTCTCGCAACGCGTTGAAATTGTGCTCGTCGACCAACGCTCCCCCTCCAGTTGCGATAACTGCAGGGCGTGGACATCCACACATCGGGCATCGCGGGTATGGGCGTGCGAGATCGGCGATCACCTCGCGCTCCAGAGCGCGGAATCGAGGCTCGCCGTCGTCCGCGAAAATCGCGGCTATCGGTTTGCCCGCGCGCGCGACGATCAGGTCATCGCTGTCGATCAAGGGCCATCCGAGGCGTCGCGCGACGATCGGGGCGATCGAGCTTTTCCCCGTCGCCATGAACCCCGTCAGGATCAGTTTCGGGGCCATCGGAATCATCCGCGTCAGAAGTTACGTACCTGCTCGAGATATCCGCGATAATTGCGATCGATCTCGACCAACGAATCGCCCCCGAATTTTTCTAGAAAGGAATCCGCGAGCTCGAATGCGACGACCGTCTCCGCGATCACTGCCGCAGCCGGAATCGCGCACACGTCGGAGCGCTCGATCGCTCCCGTCGCTTCCGCTTTGGTCTTGATATCGATCGATCGCAGCGGGCGCATCAGGGTCGAAAGCGGCTTGAACGCGACTCGTATACGAAGCGGCTCGCCGGTCGTCATTCCGCCCTCGGTTCCGCCGGAATTGTTCGAATGGCGGGTGAATCGATGCTGCTCCGCGTCATAG
>DASPQU010000101.1:0-9051 GCA_035624805.1 Binataceae bacterium (SeqCode)
CGCATCCGCCGTGCTCGAGCCTCGCGGCCCCGATATTGTAGCGAACCGCAGGGCACGTCTTCGCGAAGCGCGTGGTAATCGCAATTTCGCCGTTCGAAATTTGCTCAACATCGTAGGCCAAATCGAGATGAAACAGCCGACAGTCAGGACATTCGCCGGCGAGCACGAAAGCCGCGTCAGCGCGCAAAATCCGATGGACCTCGACGCTCAGTGTTGAAGCGAGGCGCTTCGCCTCATCGCGATCTGGCGCACCGTCGATATCGCACACGGCGACCCATCGAGTGCGCCCCTTGAGCGAAACGCCCGCCGTTTCGATTGCCGAGCAGAAAGGCGCGATTACGTCGCGCCGCAGAACGATCATCGCCGGCTTCACGCTTTCGACTATTGTGGCCATTCGCTGCGCCATCGCCGCCACGCCGTCATTGCAGATCGCGTTGACGCCGAGACGTTCAGCCGCGCCGCGCCGGAGATATCCGACGTAGCCGCTCGAGCTGAGAATCACGAGCGGACTCGAACCGTATTCAAAGAATGCGACGTTCTCTCCCGTTGCGCATCCCCATCGAGCATAGATTCGCGACAGCACGCCCGCCCATTTGTCGAGTTCGCCCGAATCGAGCGCCATCCATACCGGAGGTTCAGCAGTCGCTTCGATTTGCATCGAGAGCTTCGGGCGAGCGTCAGACAAGACGCGTCCGGCGTATCGATCATTCGGACTCGCTGCCGCGAAGTCCTCCAAGTCGGCAAGCGTCCACGGACGCGACTTGCCGTCGCCCGCTATTCGCTCGCGATAAAACGGGAGCGCGTCGAGACTTGATGTGGATGAACGCGGCATCGCCGAAACGACGCGCTAGAACGACGCCATTATCCCGCCCAGCGCGGCAATCAACGCGAGAGCGAGGTTTATGTACGCGAGACGATCCTGCCATGCGGAAACCCATTCCTGCGAAGCGCGACGTTCTTCGAGATCGCGCAGGCCGGCCGAGTAGGGAAGCTTCTTGGTCAGGATCGTGCTGTACCAGACGCCGGACAAAGTTCCGGTGACCGCCAGGATGAACCACGCAAACGCCATCAGCGCGACCCATCGCGCATGCGGATCGACGAAAATCTGACGCGAGAAAATCGCGCCGAGCTGATGAAACAGCGCCGCGCGTGCGAAGCCGGTCACGCCCAGGAGGACGATCGCCGTGCCCCCCAGGCGCATCAGGCCCGCTCCTTCTTTTTCCGCGATGACTGCCGAGTGCGCCGGAGGAATCCGGCGCAAGCTCGGCATCAGCACCATCGTATTAAATATGATTCCCCCGACGAGAATGATCGCGCCATAGATGTGGATCAGCCGGAGGTACCGGTAGAGATAGTATCCTGCCACGCACAGTCCCTAGTCGTGCCATATCTTGGACCGGTTACGAATCCGATCGTTGATGTAGCCCTCTTTGTAATATGTGTCGTAGAACTCCTCGTCGACGTTGTGGATGACCGCGCCGAAGTGCGCCTGCATCGGATTGTACGTGACCGGCCACTGCCCGAAGTTCTTCACGCAGTAATCGATGTACGAGGTAATCGCGTCTTTGACCCATTCGGACGGACGCGTGCGAGGATCAGCGAGAACCTTCTCCATAGTGTCGTTCTTCCATGGCGCTCCGACCCGCCGCAGGAAGCCGTCCGGTTCGCGCGAAAGCGTGCGTCCCTTGCCGTACTTCTCCTCGTACCACGCGTTTACAAGCTGCTCGGCGCTCTTGTAACGGGGCGAAGGAACGTAGGTCGCTTCCTTGACACCTTCGATTCCGAAAATCTTCGTCTGACCGGTCGAGATTGGAGCTTTCGGATTCGGCGCTTCAACATGGAAGCCGAGTCCGCGCGCGATTTCCGGCATCGCGCCCATCAGCAGATCGGGATTGAATCCGCAGAAAACCCATGCGCCGAGTCCCATCGCTTCGACGGCGAGGCGCATGTTCTGCACCATGCATCCGATCGGGAACTGCTCGACCTGGAAGATGAGCTGTTCTTCGGCCGCGATTGGCGTCGGCAATTCGAGCATCCCTTCCTTGATCCACTTCTCGACGCCCGCGGGACGCCCACCGTTCCACTCGTCGATCGGATAGTAGTGCCAGCAATCCATGAAGTTCATCAGCGCCGAGTTGAGCCACGCGGAGTCGCTCAGCGGGATGAACCAGGTCGATCCCGGCATGTTCATGTTGTACTGATACGGACCCATCAGCGTCGCGTGCGGGGCGCTCGGAACGCGCAGGGCGTAGTCGATATCGGGACGCTCGTCGAGAATCTGGACAAGTCCCTCCTGGTACCACTTGAGGATCTTGTCGTAGTCCTTCTCGCTTTGGATCTCGATCGGGCCCGAACGCGAGAGCGTAGGCTTGTAGATGAACGCGCCGCGATCGTTGATCAGGAGCAGGTCGGTGGCGAGCGAGTTACCGGGCGAGGGGACAGTGCGACCTGAGATCCACGTCAGTTCATGGAATCCGCCGTCGAGCGAGATGTCCCACGCGCACAGTCCGTTGGGACCGCACGCGGCCCAGCAGATGATCGCTTCTTCGAGTTCGGTGAGAGCCCGGGGCTCCTTCTTGGAAATAAACTTCATCGGTCCGGCCTGCTGCTTGAGCAAGCGGCCGGTAATCGGATGCTTGGCTTCGGTTCCGGAATCGATTCGATATCCGCGTCCGACGCGACGGCTGCGCACGGTGCTGAGGAGTTGGAATAGCGTCGGCGACTGTTCAAACGCCCACTTGAGCCTGTCCTTATCGTTCATTGGCTGCCCTCCTGCCATTTGGCCTGGGACACAGTTATGCCACCCCGTGCCCGGCGGATTTCGAGTGAGACCGGATTATCGGACTGCGCGCCGGTCAAAATCAAACGGCGCGCAGTGCCGTCATTTGAAATCGAAAATCGGATGTTCCTCGGTCATGAAGATCGTGGATTTTCCGAAATCGACGAAATCGCGCTCGTCTTCGAGCAGTTTCTGCATCGCTTCCGCCCCCTCCGGCGTGCTCGACGCGGCGACAAGGTCGTCGAGGCTGTCCCACCATACTTCGGTGATGCCGTCGAACGGCTCGCTCATCGAGCGCGAGGCGACGAACTGCGCGTTAAGGGGCGTATCGAGCGTGTGGCTCTGAATGTATTTCTTGGCGCGAATCGCCTTTGCCAGGCTTCGCACCAGAGGACCGTGAACCGCCTTCCAGCGCTTGCGAAACGCCTCCGGCGTCATATCGGAACGGCGCCGGACGATGTACACGAGCTTAACCATCGATGAGTTCTCCTGCGACGAAATCGATCACGCGAACTGATACTTGCCGTCCTTGAATTCGATCCATCGTCCGCGATCGCTGACCTGCCCGGCCACGTCGATCTGGGTGCGCAGCACGAGCAATTCCTCCTCGGTCGGCACTTCGAGCGTTCCGAGCTTCTCGGCGATATGCGGCTTGAAGCTCATCTCGTTGAGGACGTCCTGCAACGTGACGTAGGGCGCGATCGCCTGGAGTTCGAGCTGGCAATCCGAGCGATATCCATACTGTGCCCACGGCGTGTAAACGCGCCAGGGTCCGCTGTTCGGGGGCAATCCGTGCTTCTCGCGCGAGCCGGGACCGTCGAGGAATCCCGGCGACGATATGAAATCGACGCGGTCGACGAACTTGCGCTTTTGCTGATCGGTCACAAGGATCGTGCGCCACGTGAGCGCCGCGATGCTGTCGGCGCCGCCGGGACCGCCGAAGCGCCGTCCCTCGCCGCCTTCGTATTTGCCGATGACGGTCGAGTTGATGTTGCCGTAGCGATCGACTTGCAGAGTCGCAAGCACTCCCACGTCGACATAGCCGAGTTGCGCAAGATCGGCGGCGTAATTCATCGTCGACCATTGCAGCGCGCGATAGTTCGCTTTCGAACTGACCATCGTCATCAGGGGATCGAACGGAACGATGGCTTCGGGCCCCATGACGCCGTCTTCGGTGAGATATTGGAGGTTCGGCGCGTTGAATCGTTTCGCGAGCAGCACCGAGCTGAGCGGTTCGCCGCCGCCGCCGACCCAATAGATGTACTTGTCTTCGACCAGGCGCGCGATTTGACAGATGACGAACTCGCGTTCGTTGAAATTGGTAGCAGGGGTGCTCATATCCCGTAGCCCTCCTTGATGCCTTCGCGCCGCTTCATTTCGATCAACTTTTCTACGCCGACGACCTTTTGCAGATACTCCTCGTGCGACGCGACGGAGTAGACGTGCTTTTTCAGATAATCGCTGAAATCGCCGCGATACATCGCGCCCATCGCTTCGACCACGCCCGCCGGGTCCGATGCGTACATTCCCTGCACGGTGCCGGGATACGCTCCGAACGGCGCGTGAACGACCGCATCGACCGCAAAGTGAGGAATCGAGGTGCGGCCCGGGTCGCGCCGTATCTCGTCGGTCGTCACGATCTCCTCTGCCGAGACGATCACGCGCTTGGATGCAAGCGCGCATTCCTGATGAGTGATGCCGGTGCCGAAGACGCGCGAATTGCCGTACTCGTCGGCCTGATGCACGTGGATTATCGCGCAATCCGGATTGAGTGCGGGGAGAAGTATGACCGGCTGCTTGGTATATGGGTCCTCGACGACCTTGCATCCCGAACGTAAGAATCCGTCGGTGCCGCCGAAGCTGCGCGCCGGGATGAAAGGTATTCCCATCGCACCGGCCTTGAGCCGCAGCGTCATGATGGCGTTCGAGTACTCGTAGATCTTGCACTTGTTCTCGCGCACCGACCGCGAGATCCACGGGCCGAAGCCGATAAAGCCGATGTCGATTCTGTCGGCGCACCCCGCATCGACAAGCATCGCGCAATCGACATACGTGTATTTCCCACACAGCCACAGGTTGCGCTTTTTCTGCCGGATGATTTCGCGCAGCAGCGAAGACGGGCCCCGCGTGTAGTAGTTGCAGTCGTATGCGAGATAGTCGCCGTCCTTGACCAGCCGCTCGACGGCGTCTTTTTCCGTCGTCAGCTTCGAAACCATCTGGTGCGGCTTATGGTCGCGTATATAGGCGCGATAGCCGTCGGGATCGACCTTGAGATAGTCGCCCTTGCCTTCTTCAAGAATCCGCATCGGGAAGAGCCTCCAAGGCGCAATAATCGAACTAAGCGCGAGATTCAGCAAGAGTTGCGAGGCTGGGTACCGGGCTCGTTCGGGGCGGACGTCCCGAGCCATCCGCTATTCGTATTGACGTTACGCAAGCCCAGGTGATATCGAGAGCTATCTCGTCAGAAGGAGGCGCGTAGTCGATGGCTGCGGTTTTTCAAAGAATTCTTGCGACTGATGCGCCTGCTGTCCCGCTCTAAGTTTTCCATCACATCGGTTTGACGGGCCGCGGACGCATCAGCTCTGCGGCCTTTTTCTTTTTCGGCGCCGTCCGCGTCGGCGGCGCTCAACCACATTCGCATCGAAAGGAGACCGAAATGGAAAGGGTAATCAACCTCAACTTCGCCAGGTTTGATCACTTCAACCACGAATCGAGGCAATGCAATGACCAGAGACGAACCACCCGTCGAGTCGAGGCTGGATAGCTTTCTCGCCGACGGTTACATCAGCGAAGTTCTCGACATCATCAAGGGCGGCAAGGAGGGGACCGTCTACCGATGCCGGAGCGGACCGCTCGCCGATACATCAGAGATCGTCGCGGCGAAGGTATATCACCTGCTCGAGCGGCGAGGTTTCCGCAACGATGCCATCTATCAGGAGGATCGGATGCGCGGGCCCTCCGTCCGGCGCGAGCGGCTCGCGATGTCCAAGAAGACGAGCTACGGGCGCAAAGTCCAGTTCGGAATGTGGGCGCGCGCTGAGTACGAAACGCTCGCGCGACTGTACGAAGCCGGCGCCGATGTTCCGAGACCGTTAGCATGTGCCGAGGGAGCCATTTTGATGGAATATCTTGGCGACGAGTCGGGCGCTGCGCCAACCCTTGTATCAGTCGAGCTTCGGCACACTGAAGCAGTCGCGCTCTTCGAGCGCATCATGCGCAATATCGTGATGTGGCTGGGGCTGAATCTCGTTCACGCCGATCTGTCGCCGTACAACATCCTATATTGGGCGGGCGCCGTGACGATTATCGATTTTCCGCAGGCTATTGATCCGCGATTCAATCCCAATGCGCGCGCGCTGCTGGAACGGGACATCGCGAACGTAAGTCACTATTTCGCGCGAATGGGCGTTCGAGCCGACGCGAGCCGGATCGCACGGCGTTTGTGGGACGCGTTCCGTCATGGAGCGCAGATGAGCTGAGCTATCGGATGGCGGAGGGCGCAGACAGCCCTCCGCCATCAACCAATCGCGATTGTCCTTGACGCTATTTGCCACAACGGTCCATAGTGCGTACCGTTCGTGCGTGCCGGCCCCAACCTATCGCCAGTCCTGATGAACCTGCAGCGGTAATCGGCGCATACACGATAGGCGGGGATGCCTGCCCCACCGGCGGCGCCGAACGGGACTCGAGCAATGAGCTGGAAAGTCACCATCGATAACGGATCGACCTTCACCGACGGGTGCCTGCTCGCCGAGGACGATATTCTTTCGGTGAAGGTCCTCACCACTCCCTACGACCTGATGAGCTGCTTCGCCGAGGTATTCAAAAGCCTCGCGCGAGCGGCAGGCCTGGCAAACGAAGCTGAGCTTCTGCGCCGCGTCGAAGAGGTGCGCTACTCCACGACCGCGGGCACCAATGCGCTGCTGGTGCGCAAGGGAGTTCGCGTCGGAGTAATCGTTGATTCGGACGCGATAACCTCCGTTTACGGACTGCGCACTTCGGATTCGCAGCTCATCGATACGCTGCTCGGCGACCGCGTCGCGGGATTTCCTTCGGGCGAGATGTCGGCGTCGGGGATCGATCGCAATCTTCTCGATGCGGTCCGCGTCCTCCTCAACAAAGGCTCGCAATGGATCGCGATATCGCTTTCGGGCGCCGCAGGCGCAACAGCAGAGCGCGAGCTAAAGCGACGCTACATGAAACTGCTGCCCGGGCATCTGCTGGGAGCGGTGCCCGTCCTGTTCTCGCGCGAGTTGTGCGCCGATCCGGACGACGCGCGTCGGACCGCGACGGTTTTGCTCAACTCGTTCCTTCATAAGGACATGGCGCGCTTCCTCTATCACGGCGACAACTGGCTGAGAGAGCGCCATGTCGCGCAGCCGCTGAGAATCATGCGCAACGACGAGGGATGCGGCCGCGTCGCAAAAACGATCGCGGTTAAAACGCTCGATTCCGGCCCGGTTGGCGGACTGCTTGGCGCGTCCGCGCTTGCGAAGCCGTCAGGATTCAATCGCGCGCTCACCATGGACGTCGGCGGCACGAGCACCGACCTCGGCGTGATCGAAAACATGAGCCCTGTGCGCGAGACGTTTGGAGCAGTGCACGGGCTACCGATGAGTTTCTCGATGCCCGCGCTGACGACGGTCGCGCTCGGCGGCGGATCGATCTTCCGAGTCAGCGGCGGAAAGATAACGATCGGACCGGACAGCGCAGGGGCCCTGCCCGGACCTGCCTGTTTCGGACGCGGCGGAGTCGAACCTACTCTCACGGACGCCGCGCTTGTCGCGGGCTACCTCGACAAGGGCCGCTTCGCCGACGGCGCAATCGCGCTCAAAAGCGACGCCGCCGAAAAAACGATCCTGGAGAAAATCGCCAAACCGCTCGCGCTCAAGAGCGCGCTCGAGGGCGCATCCGCGATGATCGAGTCGTTCGCGAACTCGGTTGCCGATGCGATTCGAGCGACTATCGTCAAACGCGGATGGAAGGCCTCGGAAATCACGCTCGTCTGTTATGGGAGTTCCGGGCCGATGCTCGCTTATTTGATCGCCGAAAAGGCCGAGCTTCGTCATCTCGTCATTCCGGTCGAATGCGCGAGCTTCAGCGCGCTTGGCGTCGCGTTTGGCGATCTCTCGCACGAATATCGATGGCTCAGCGAAAGCGACAACGCATCATCCTGGCGCAACGAACTCACCGCGCTGGCAGAGCGCGCGGCTCGCGATTCGTTCGGCGAAGGAGCGTCGTCGTGGACGACCTCGCTCAGCGTGCGCGATCGAAGCGGCTCCGCTCGGACATTTGCAAACATCGAGGATGCCGGTTCTGCGCTGGGGCGGCTCAACGGGACAGCCGTCGTCGACTATCGAATTGCAAGCAAGGGGAGCACGCGCGAGGCCATCCCTCGACCTCGCAACAAGGGTACCGGCTCTACGCGATCAACGACGCGCGACGCACTGGTCAACGGCGGCGTCCGCGCGGTTGAGATCATCGGCGCCGACGGTCTCGCAGAGGGCGAGAACGGACACGGACCGTGCCTGCTGGAATCGCGCTACTGGAGCGCGGTGCTGGGCTCCGGCTGGAAATGGAAAACCACCCAATACGGAATCAGCCTGTCGCGCTAAACAAGAACGCGCGCGAATTTTCGTCGACGGACACGGAGGGTAAATCGCGATGCGGGTTGCGATAACCGAGTATCTGGAAATCGATCTTGAGAAAGAACGCTGGCATTGCCGGCGATGCGATGCGGACCTCGCTCCGGCGCGTGACAATTACAAGCGCGGGCTGCTCGTTTACGATCGCGACCCCCGCGAGATCCATCGTCCGATTCTCGACGACAAAGCCTATCGATATACCTTCGCGCCCGACCCCGCATGGTGCCGCATCCTCGAATACTACTGTCCGAAATGCGGGACGCAGGTCGAAACCGAATATCTTCCACCCGGCCATCCGCCGTCGCGCGATATCGAACTCGACATAGACGACCTCAAGAGACGCTGGGGCAAGAGTTCTGAAGCGGGGGCGCGCAAGTAGCGCGAGGCGAGCCGTGAGAAGACTTGCGATCGATGTCGGAGGAACATTCACCGACTGCTTCGTCGAGTGGGAAGGCCAACATATTCAGAGCAAGGCGCTCACCACGCATCATAACCTGGCGGTGGGATTCCTTGAGGCCGTCCAACGCGCCGCATCCGAGGCGGGAACAACTACGGAAAGGCTCCTCGGCTCCGTGGACTCAGTCCGCTACGGAACGACGCTTGCCACCAACGCGCTGATCGAACGGC
>DASPQU010000102.1:0-16611 GCA_035624805.1 Binataceae bacterium (SeqCode)
GCGCTGGTGATGGCGTTCAACGCGCTGCTCGCGCTGACGGTCCTACCGCTCGAAGTCGTGCTGCTGAAGCCGCGATTTCTGCGCAGCGTGCGACTGATGAAGCATTAGAATTCTACAGCGTCTTGCACAGCCGCCATCCGATTGCTGCCGCAACTCCGAGCAAGACGAACACCGGCACAATCGATAGGCGATTGCCACTCCAAATCGAGCGGGCTTCTGAAAGGTTCCAGATCTGCGCGCCTGCCACAGGACCGTCGACGCGCTCGATCGCGGCGTTTCTGAAGAACGCGCGCCCCGTGTTGTATTGCCAGGGCTCTCCGAGCCTGAGTACGACCCGGACGTCGGCAGGTTCGGCGACATTGAGGTAGAATCCAAGCTCGGTCCAATCGCTGTCGCCCTTTATCTGATCGAAGCGCGTACCGAATTCGAGAATCCCGATCGCGGCCCCGGCCAGGCCCGGACCCGCTCCGACGTTTTCGCTCCTTGCCTCCGCGTGGATGTGGTACCAACCCGGATCGAGATGGACCGTCTGCACCCATCGCGCGTCATTGACCATGCCCGCGGTTTCGATTTCGAGTTCACCGGGGTGGTCGCGCAACGGCGCTATCCATCGATAGTGCGTATCCGGCGACGATACCCATGACTCCGGCGTCCACGCGGCGGGAGAACTTTCGGCGCCCGAAGCGAAATCGCCGTTAACGAGAAGATTCTCGGAGGCGAGCGAAATATGAGGCGCAAGCATCGCGAGGATCGCCCAAGACGCGACGGCGAACAGCGAGAGTCTAAGGACGTTCATTTTACCGGACAGCACGACCAATCCGCGGTGCCAGGGCCTTGCATCCACATGCGCGAATGAAACCCCGCGGGAGAAATCGGCATCGCGAAATAAAGCGGAGCGAAATATATGAATGCGGCGAACGCCGCCGTCGCACACGATACGCATGCGAATCGCCCCGACAGAGCGAAACGGCGAAGGCTCACTCCCCACGCCGCAAACAGTGCCGCGAGGGCGATGCTGCCGCCGACAAACCCGAATCCTAATTCGGCCGCGGGAACCAGCGCGAGCAACATTATCAACTGCTCGAATCCGGTGGTTGCGCTGCGCCAGCATCGTGCGAGGATCCCGGCCAGTGCCAGATATCCAAAATACAGCGCCGGCATGTAGTGATACTCGTACAGTGTGCGACTGACCGGCATGTAGATCGCCAGAAACCCGATGTAGCCAGCGACGACGAACCCGTCTGTAAATGTGGGACTCCTGAACAGCCGCAAGATAGTCACGAAGATAGCGCCGAGCGCCGCCCAGCAAAGGATCGGGTTCGGTGCAAACCACACAGTTGCGACGGCGCCGTCAGGCATACTGCGTTGCCAATAGATGAACGGATGGAGCATCAGCGGCCAGTTCCACCATGGCGAGGCGCGCCCGTCGCTCCAGAATGTCTTCTCGCCGGCGTTCATGTGCGCTTCGAACCATCGCGTCGCGTTGACGTACCGCCACCACGCCTCAATTCCACCCCATCGCAGGGCGATGAAGTTCGGGACGAACACCAAAAAATACACGATCGCGGATATCGATCCCGTCAGGAGCAGCGCTGCGATTACTTTGCGATGACGCTCGCGGCGCTTTGTTCCGATTCTCTGCTCCGTCTCGAGTACGTAAATCAGCGATCCGCTGACCAGAATCACGGCGATGATCGGCACCATCAGCTTCGCACCTAGGCACAGCCCAAGGGCGACTGCGAGAAACACCAGCGTGCGACGTCGATCGGCGGGGCCTCGGATTTGTGCGAATCGAAACAGCAGCAGGTAGGCGAGTGCCGCCGTCGTTATGTAAACGATATCCAGAACTCCCGTCCGCGAATCGATTAGAAACATTCCGTCTAGCGCGACAAATGCCGCTGCGAGCGCCGCCGCAAGGCGCGATTGAAATAACCGCCGACCGAGCAGGTAGGTAATCGCGACCAGAGCGGTTCCGACGAGCGCATTGCTCAGACGCCACGACCACGTGTGATCGCCAAATAGCCACATCCCCAGCGCAATCAGTTGAATCGTCAGCGGCGGATGAGGCGTGAAGAACTGCTCGCGTCGCAAGTACGCTCCCGCATCGCCGACAAAATTGATCTCGTCGAAGACAGGGCCCGGCGGGTATCCGAGATGCCAGAGTCGCAGCGCGGCGGCGACGATCGTAAGGGCGACGATCGCGATCGTATCGATTCGCGACCACGTTGGCACGGTCGCTGCCGGAGTCAGACTCGACGCGAGTTTTTCCTTTTTGTGCGCGTTTGGAACCCGCCGCTCGCGCGCAGACGCTCTTGCCATCCGAATACGTGAATTTTCTATCTTGGTGTATGACTCTTGAGAAATTCACGGACGCGCGCGACGGCTTCCTTCACCACGTCGGGCGTTTTCCAGGTGCGGACGAATTCCGCATTCGGCGCAAGCTTCGCGATCTCCTCGGAAATCGACGTCGGATGGTAGTCGTCGCTACCGCACAGAATCAGCAGCGGCGTCTTTAGCGCGCGAACGAAATCGCGCGACACGTTGAAGACAAAATCGCCGCCGTACATCCGATCGCGAAACGGACCAAACGCGCTTTCGTCGATCTCCGGGCGTTCGCTCTTGAGCGCCCCTGCCCATCCGTTGAACATTTCGAGAAACATCGGCCGATTCACCGGAGAAAGTCCGATCGGGTTCTGCAACACTGCGGCGCTGACGCGATCTGGCGCGGCTTTGATCAATCCGAACGAATACGATGACCCGATACATCCACCCATCGCGTGACATCGCGCGACCTTGAGATGGTCGAGCAGCGCAACGTGATCCGACGCATAGCTGTCCCATCCGTCCGACGCAGTAATCGGCGCCCGCGAGCGTCCTGCATTGCGCTGGTCCATCGCGATCACGCGAAAATCGCGCGCAAGCTCGACGGTGGGATCGAACGGACTCCGCTTCCAGAACTCGATACTCGAGCGCATTCCGCCCGGCGCGAACAGCAGAATCGGATAGGCGGACGCGGAGCCGAATTCCTCGTAATAGAGGCTTAGGTCGCCGGATTGAAACGTCGGCATGGCTCAACGCTCCTCTGATGGCTGAAGCGACGGCGTGGGCGGCGTCGCGCCGCCACGCCCTCGTCCTATCTTGTCTCACGCCGCGTGCTTGCGAACGAACTCTCCGACTCGCGTGATCGCCTGCTGCCCCTCGTCGAGGATCGGCGCGAACAGTTGCCATACGTGGACCATATTCTCCCACGGCTCCAGTGTGACGTTCACGCCGGACTTTTTTGCGCGCTCGGCAAGCCGCGTCGAGTCGTCAAGCAGCGTCTCCCACGTTCCGACCTGGATGAGAAGCGGAGGCAGCCCCGAAAGATCGGCATAAAGAGGCGCCGCGAGCGGAGTTCGTGCGCTTTTGCCGGCAAGATACGCCTGCGCCATCGCGACGAGGCCCTCTTTCTGCACCATCGGATCGACCGACGCCTTCGTAGTCATCGATTCTCCGATTCCTTCGAGATCGACCCACGGCGAGAGCGGCACGCCTGCTGCCGGCATCGGAAGCCTCGCATCCTTGATCGCGACCAACGTCGCGACGGTGAGACCGCCGCCGGCGGAATCGCCCGCAACCGCGATGCGCGACGGCTTCAGTTCCGTCGAGAGCATCCATCGATACGCGGCGACGGCGTCCTCGACGGCCGCGGGATGCGGGTGCTCAGGGGCGAGGCGATAATCAATCACGAGCACGCGAGCCTGCGCGGCGCGCGAGATTCTTCCGGCGAGCGCGCGATGCGTATTGATCGAGCCGATCACGTAGCCGCCGCCGTGAAGATAAAGAATCGCGCGACCGCTATCCGCGCCGGGCGCGGTAATCCATTCAGACTTGACGCCGCCGGCGCTGACCGGTTCGCATTTCACGTCCGGTTCGACAGGAAAAGCGGCCGCCATCTGTTCGAACCCGGCGCGCGTGGTCGCGACGTCCGGCGACTCGATGATTGGCTGCGCCTTCAGCATCTGAATTAGCGCCTGCAACTGCTGCTGTGACATTTGTTCACTCCATTGAGGTTTGATTTACGATTCGATTGCGATTGAACGATTTACCATTCCGGACCCTGGCCCGACAGGCTTGGCATCCCGGAATGCGCCCATAATCCGCCGTCGGCGACGAAGAATGCGCCCGTTACGAACGATGCTTCGTCGCTGGCGAGGAACAGCACAACGTTCGCGATCTCCTGCGGCTTGCCGAGACGTCCCATAGGAATAGCGTCGCGCACGCGCGCGACCACGTCGGGTCGCTCCGCTTCGATTCGCGCGAGCGGAGGCGTCGCGATCGGCCCTGGGCATACGGCGTTGCATCGGATTCCCTTGCGCGCGTACTCGATTCCCGTCACACGCGAGATGTTTACGACTCCCGCCTTGACCGCGTTGTAAGCGCCGAGCGTGTAGTCGCCCGCGAGTCCTGACACCGACGCGGTGTTGACGATCGCGCCGCGTCCCTGCTTGAGCATCGTCGTCTGGATCGCGATCTTGATCGCATACCAGTACGCGGTCAGGCCGACATCCAGCGTCTTCTGCCATCCTTCGAGCGAGAGATCGTGGATATGACCGGCTTCGACAAAGATCGCGTTGTTGTGAAGGATATCGAGGCGTCCGAACTTGTTGACCGGAAATTTGATCATCCGTTCGATCTCTTTCGGAACTCCTGCGTCAGCCACGAGCGACTCCGCCATGCCTCCAGTTTTGCGGATTTCGCCTGCGACGCGAGCGGCGCCTTCTTCGTTCAAATCGACGACGACGACCGCGGCGCCCTCGCGAGCGAAGGTCTTTGCCGTCGCCTCGCCGATTCCGGATCCCCCGCCCGTAATCAATGCGATCTTGTCTTTCAGACGCATCGCGATTTCTGCTCCTGTACGTGCGAATCCATCTCGAAGACGAAAATATAATCCCGCTCGACGCCGCCCGGCAAAGCAAAACGATCGTTTAATGGTCGTGAGCTTGCCGCCTCCTTAACGATCGTTTTAGATTCGCACACACGATCAGGCCGGGGCGTCCGATCGCAATCAGAGGTGGACATGAAGGTATCTCTCTTTTACCTGCCGACCGTCGGCAGCAAGGCTGAAATCGAACAGGGCAGGGTGGGCCTGCGGGGCGACATCTACGATCGGATGCTGCGCGAGATCTCCGCGCAGGCGAAGCTCGCCGACGATCTCGGCTACGACTCGATGAGCTTCACGGAGCATCATTTTCACGTCGAAGGCTTCGAGATGTCGAACAATCCCGTCCTGCTCGATCTGTATGTCGCGATGCAGACGAAGCGCCTTCGCGTCGGACAACTCGGGATCGTATTGCCGTCGCAGAATCCGATTCGCGTCGCCGAGGATATCGCGATGCTCGACCATATGACGGGCGGACGCGCGAACGCCGGATTCGCGCGCGGATATCAGCGGCGATGGGTCGATATCATGGCGCAGCAAACCCACGGGATTCACGGCGCGCTGCCGCACGAGCACGACGAAATCGATGCTGCCAATCGTGCGGCGTTCGAGGAGAACTTTCGCATCATCAAGGATTGTTGGACCAGGGACTTCATCTCGTATCAGGGCAGATACTGGCGGATTCCGCCGGGCGATACGCCGTGGGAACTCGAAGCGACGCGCAACTGGGGCGGAGGCGTCGAAAACGGAATCGTCAAGGCAGTATCCGTCGTTCCCAAGCCCGTGCAGAAGCCGCATCCTCCGCTTTTTCAGCCGTTCGCGTCATCAGAGCGCAGCATCAGATGGTGCGCGTCGGAAGGTGTGACGGCGATACTGCCGCCGCTGCATCCCAAGCTAGAGCATCAGCTTTGCGAGATTTACGCTGACGTATCCGGGAATCCGCTCGGCGAAGGGATGGGTGTGCTGCGCGACGTCGTAATCGCAGACAGCGACGAGGAAGCGTATCGGCTATGGCATGACAGCGGATACTTCTGCGGTCAGCAGTGGTTTGCGCCGTTCGGCTTCTCGAAGGGATTGGCCGATCCGGCGACGGGTCAGGATGCGGATCTGTTCAACGAGGGCCTGGCGTTCGTCGGGACGGTGGACACCGTCACGCGCCAGCTTGAGACGATTGCGAAGCGGCTGCCGGTGCGATGGATTTTTGCGTGGATGTACAACAGCCTCCTTCCGCACGATCGATTGATGAAGACGATCGAGCTGTTCTGGACGAAAGTCCTACCGAGGGTGGCCGATCTAAGGTGAGTTTCTTATAAATAGGTTGCTTCCCACAGCGGCATCTCCGATCGTCATCCTGAACGAAGGCTGTTCCTTCGCAAAGCCTCAGGACAGGCTCCGTGAAGGATCTCGCGCGGCTTGCCGCGCGTCCAAGGCTCACTCCGGATAAACGCCCGGAGGACCGGGCGAGGTCCTTCGACTCCGCTCGAAAGAATCTCGCTGCGCTCAGGATGACCAATTTGTGGTATCCGACGGCATGCTACCTCCCCTACTTATCGGAGTTAGTTTTCCCTCCCTCCGACGTGTAACCTTCAGGGCGCGGAGGGACGCGCGCTGCCGACCCTGATTTCCCACAATTTCGTCGAAGACCTCGCGCTTGCGATGTGCGTCGCGGCGCTGACGACCGTCATCTTCGAGTACCTGCGCCAGCCCGTCGTCATCGGATATTTGCTGGCCGGGATGGTCGTCGGCCCACACGTCCCGATACCGCTGTTCGCGGACAAGGCCCGTATCGATTCTCTCGGCGAACTCGGCCTCATCCTGTTGATGTTCGGTCTGGGACTGGAATTCAGCATCCGCCGTCTCGTCAGGCTCGGCCCCAAGTCCGGGTTCGTAACCGCGCTTCAGGTCGCGCTTATGATCTGGCTCGGATACGTGTGCGGTCGCGCGATGGGGTGGTCGACGCTGGAGAGCGTATTCACCGGAGCGCTGCTCTCGATGTCCAGCACGACAATCGTCGTAAAGGCCTACGAACGCCATCACGCGCCGGCTGGATTGCGCGAGCTGGTTTTCGGCGTGCTGCTGGCCGAGGATCTCGTAGCGGTCATCGAACTCGCGGTGCTCACCGCGCTTGCATCGGGCAACCAGGTCAGCGCCTCGATGATCATGACGACGGTCGGGACGCTCGCGCTGTTCCTTGCGGCGATGGTCGCGGGCGGGATGCTGGTTGTTCCGCGTGCGATTCGTATCGTCGCCCGACTCGATCGCAGCGAGCCGCTGCTCATCGCGAGCATCGGGATTTGCTTCGCATTCGCGATTATCGCCGAGCATGCCGGTTACTCCGTCGCGCTGGGCGCCTTCCTCGCGGGGTCTCTGGTGGCTGAATCCGGCGAGGCGCACAAAGTTGAAAGCGCGATCGTCGCGGTGCGCGATATGTTCGGCGCCGTGTTTTTCGTGTCGGTTGGGATGATGCTCGATCCGTCGCTGGTGGCCGCGCACTGGCAGGCGCTGATTGTTCTGACTGTCGCTGTTGTCATCGGAAAGCTGGTCGGCGTCACGACCGGTGCGATCCTGGTCGGCAGCGGTCCGCGCGTTGCGCTCGGCGCCGGCCTCAGTATGGCGCAAATAGGGGAGTTCTCATTTATCATCGCCGGCCTCGGACTGCGGATGCATGCGGCGCGCGCGCAACTCTATTCGCTCGCGATTGCGGTATCGGTGATCACGACCTTCCTCACCCCGTTTCTGATCGCGGCAAGCGCTCCCCTCAGCCATGCTTTCGAGGCGCGGATTCCGTCGACGCTGCGCGTGTTCGATTTGCTTTACGGCGGATATATGGCGGAACTGGTGCACACCGATTCCGTCGCGCGACGCACCAGCGTCCGCCGAGTGCTGGCGACGGCTGTCTCCGGTGTGGTCGTAATCGTAGCCGTGATTATCGCAAGCGAGCATTTTATGCTCCCGATTGCCGAATGGATCGCGCACGTGACCGGTATGTCGATCGAATCTGCTGAGCCAATCGTTCAAGTTGCGGCGATCGCGATTTGCATGCTTCCCGGGCTTGCGATGTATCGGGCGTCGGGGAATCTCGCGGACGCGCTCGCGTGGCGCACACTGCCCGAAGCAAGCCGCGAGGCGACGATGGAGCATCCGGCGTGGGGAAGCCTGCGTGAGATGGTGCGGGTCACGGCGATGGTCGCGTTCGTGATGATCGTGCTCGCGATCGTTCAGCCGTTCCTGGAACCGATCGACGGCGTGGTGATCGTCGGGGCGGCTGCAATCGCGCTCGCCATAGCAACGTGGCGTGGGATGCAGCGGATGGAAGTGGAGATGCGCCACGTTGTTGCGCTGATCGGCGATGCGTCGTGGCGCAAGGGCGCGGGCGGTCGGACGACGCAGGTCGAAGAACCTGTGCTCCCGGGAGTGGGCCCCGTCTCGGCGGTGGCGATTTCACCGCAAAGCGCTGCTATCGGGAAGACCTTGCGCGAGCTTGGATTGCGCGATACGGGCGCGACAGTCGTCGGTATCGCGCGCGACGAAAATAATACCGTGATTCCGTCAGGCAACGAGCTTATCCGCGACGGCGACATCGTCGCGATTGCCGGTCCTCACAGCGCCGTGGAAAAGGCGCGCCGCGTCCTCGGCAGCGAATGATTTGCAATCGGCTAAGCGCGCGGGGGGCCTTTGCGGATGCGCGCACGGACGGCGTCGAAGGCGCGTCTCGCACCTCAAAGGAAAGCTTTTGAGACTGGCAGCAGCCGCCCTGCCTCTCAACCCTTCTCGGGACTATCTCAGGGCCGGTTCGCGAGAATGATAATGGTTCCAGAAGGTTTCTGTCAGCATCCGATCGTTGGTTTGCAGTCGAACGACAGAACCAGTCAGGTTTTCCTTTAACTTGAGATATCCAGGCTTAGGTTGCTCGAGTCGGTATTCCATCTTGTTTTGAAAGATTCGATACAGGAGTTCCGTTACCTCGTCGAGGGAATCAGTCACCATCGCGCCGACTACAACTCCGGTCTGAAACTCGATAAGCCTGCTTAACGGATGCACATCTCGGTAGAACCGTTTCCGCCGTTCTTGGTCGCAGTAGAATATGACTGGCTTTCCCAGGCTGAGGGCCATTGCCGCTTCGGCGTGCTTGCCGTAGCTCTCTTTCTCGCCAGCGCAGTAAACCAAGGCCTTAGCGCACTTGACCATGAGACACTCGACCACTCCTTTGTCTTCATGACTCTTAGCGGCGCTCATGGTAGGATCGAAGTAGCGTAACTGAAGATCGGCAAGTCTCCTGTCTGAGAATATCTTCTCGCAGTCGTCTGCCATCTTTCTAAAGTCTTCTCTCTTTCGCATGCTGGTTGCGACGTAAACATCAAGATCGTTGACCATTGACAGATAATAGTCTGTGTTTTTCAACGCGAGAGCATGGGCTGCAGCAAAGCGTTTTGCGACCTTCCCGTATTTCGATACGAGGTCTTCTTCGGAGCTGACAGTTTCGTCCAGAACGTCCGTTGCCGAGAAAATAAACTCTTCCTGTCGTTCGGCGTACTTTCTTTCGAGATTTTCTCCTATCAGCTCTCTGAAGGTTACCGCCTTTCGGCTTGCGCTCTTGGCTGCCTTGTACGCTTCAATAAGTGCCTGCTTGAGTTCGCCTTGTGATTCCGGATCGTCGCCATAGGACTTGCATGCCATTTCAGAAATCAAATGACGGTCGTCCTTCGAAATGAATTCCAGCGGCAGAGCAGGTCCTCTGTTCTGGATCAGGCCTGTATCGAACCTCCTGCGTCCATAGAACGCGCGCAAGTCTGCCTGCGAAAGTGCCCTGAGGCTTCGGTAGGCCGTTCGCACGTTTCCAAAATATAGCAAGGCGTCAACGAAGAGACGGTAAAGGCCCCACTTAAGATGTCGCACCGACGAGATGCCCTTCGCCGTCGGCGCGGTTGAAACGAAATCCGGTAACTGGGAAACGTTGTACGGATGCTCGCTCGGCTTTTCGAACCAATAGTATCTGAAGAAGTCATCGGAAACTGGTGCCTCGTGGCCGAAAGCCAAGAGTTGGTTCAGCTGCACCTTAGTAAGGGCTTCTTCGTCAATTCTACCGAGTCGCTCAAAAATCCTTTCGTCAGCATCCCCTCGAATCCAGCCGCCAATGCCGTCAGTTCCCAGTGAAAACAGTTTCAATTCGGCGAGAACCTGGTCTTTCGTCATAGCTTTAATCCTTGGCGCGCATCCCGCCCGTGTCAGGGCTGGAGTTTCAAGCAGAGCAGCCGAGTGTTAGATCCTAGCGAAAGCGTCCCAACAAAGAAACTGACGGTTAGCTTGCTGATCTGTCCTCGAAATACAATGCGATTATGCGCGACGCTTGCGCACAATCGACCTAAGCCTGATTACACGCGCGGGGGTCCTTTGCGGATGCGCGCACGGACGGCGTCGAAACCCGTCTTCCACGGAAGGAATGATTCGACCCACCATGTAGCGCCCGCCTGCTCATAGGGTGCGACAATCTCGCGATCCTGGTCGCGCGAATCGCCGGACGTACTTCCATCCGCGACTACGTCGAAAGGCGCTGACGTTTTACGATTGACTCGGATGAACTCCGCAATCGCGCGAATATCAGCCGGTGCGAGGGGTTTCTCGATATCAGCACCCGTCGGAAAAACGCCGTCAAACAACGCCGCGCGCCGAAACGGTCGGATGCGCGGCCATGTCCCTGCCGTCCAAATCGGGATACGCGGCGATTGCAGCGGTTTTGGCAGAAAGGTCGTTTTCTCGACTTTGTAATGCAGGCCTTCAAATGAGAACTCTTCGCCGGTCCACAGGCCGAGCAGGATCGCGAGAGCTTCGTCGAGCATCGCGGCGCGCGTCCGCTCATCGCTCGGGATTTCGAGTTTCGAGAATTCGCCAAAAAAATCAGTGCCGAGTCCGACGCCGAGGATGAGGCGACCGTTGGAGAGGTAGTCGAGCGATACGCTTTCGCGCGCGACCTTGGCCGGACGCCGTCGCGCAAGCGGCGTGACCATCGGGCCGATGACGATCCGGCTGGTCGCGCACGCAATCGCCGCCAGCGCAATCCATGGATCGCCGACCGTAGCTGGCCAACCGACTTGGATATGATCCCAGATGAAAAACCCTTCCCATCCGGCGTCTTCGGCCTCGCGCGCGAGATCGGCGAGCGTTCGTGGATTCGCGTAAGGTCCGAAATTGGGGAGATCGATCGCGTAGCGCATAACCCATTGCGTAGGGAAAGTGCTCATCAGGTGCAAGAGCCATTTGCAGAGTCGATTGCGAGCCGAGGAAACCGATGCGCCTCAGCACCCCTCCCTGACCCTCCCCCATGGGAAAAAATGGTGGAGGGAATAAGCGGTCCGACGCGGTTCCAACGTGTCGAAAGCCCGCCTAGATTGGACCGTCGCTGCTCGTCATGAAACAAATCTTTCACATCACCACGCGCGACGATTGGGAAGCGGCGCAGCGCGGCGGCGTCTACGTTGCGCCTTCGCTGGATGCCGAGGGCTTCATCCACTGCTCGACGATCGATCAGGTCGTCGATACGGCCAACTCTTTCTATCGAGGCAGGCGCGATCTCGTATTGCTATGTATCGACGAAAGCCGTCTGAAAGCCCCGCTGCGTTACGAATCTCCCGCCAACCCGCATGACTCGCGCGCAGATCAGCGATTCCCGCATCTGTATGGCCCGCTCAACCTCGATGCGGTCACTGGCGTCGTAGATTTCCCCTGCGAATCCGACGGCTCGTTTGTTCTTCCAGCGACTGTGGCTCCGCCGGAGTAACGATCCTCGCTGAGTCCGGGATTCCTCGCGCGCCGGACAGAACTGATCTGACGCGCGGGAATGACAGAAAGACTGAAAGGGCGCGATGACTGGCGGTGCGTTATCTGTATGATCGGAGCGTAAACGCGATACGTCACCCACGATGCGACTGGAAGAACTCGACTACGATCTGCCGCAGGAGCTGATCGCGCAGACGCCGCTGGAAAATCGCGCCGAGGCGCGGCTCCTCGTCGTCGATCGCAAGCACAAGACGCTCGAACATTCGCGCTTTTACAAGCTCCCGCGAATTCTGCACGAGGGCGACGTGCTGGTGCTCAACAACACACGTGTGCTTCCAGCGCGAATCTTCGCGAACAAAGAATCGGGCGCGCGCGTTGAAATGCTGTTCATCCGGCCTGCGAACGAGCGTCCGGGCGCATGGCTTGCGATGATCCGATCGCATCGCCCGCTTAAGGAGTCGTCGCGCCTGATTCTCGAAAGCGGCGACGCCCTTCGCGTCGCGGGCTATGCTCGTCCCGGCCGCGCGATAATCGAACGCGATTCCGGCTTATCGATTGCCGATATCCTGCATGCGCACGGGACGCTGGCGCTGCCGCACTACATTCATCGCGAGGTCGGCCTGTCCGATAGCGACGATTACCAGACCGTGTACGCCGACCGCGAAGGAGCGATCGCTGCGCCGACCGCCGGTCTTCATTTCACCGATGATCTCTTCAAGGAGCTTGCCGCTATCGGCGTTCGACGCGCGTTGGTGACGCTTCATATCGGTCCCGGCACATTCGCTCCCGTCCGCACGCCGGCGGTCGAGAGTCATTCGATGGAGGCGGAATGGTACACGATTCCCGAGGATACGATAGCGGTAATCGATCACGCTCGACGCACCGGAGGGCGCATCATTCCGGTCGGCACGAGCGGCGTGCGCGCACTTGAATCGTACGCGATAACGGGAGACAAAGAGGGATTCACGGGGCTTTTTATTCATCCCGGATTCCGCTTCAAACTGACCGACGCGATGATCACGAACTTCCATATGCCGCGAACGACGGTGCTCGCGCTCGTTATGGCGCTCGCGGGCCGCGACACGATTCTCGCCGCTTATCGCGAGGCGATCCGCCATCGCTATCGATTCCTAAGTTACGGCGACGCGATGTTGATAATCTAGGATTTTCCTACGTCAATGCCGTCGACTTCGCCGATATCGATCAACATCGTCGCGCGTGACGGCGATGCGCGTGCGGCGACGCTCCTGACATCTCATGGCGAGGTTGCGACGCCGTGCTTCATGCCGGTCGGCACGCAGGCCGCCGTCAAGGCGATGTCGCCCGACGAACTCTGGGACATGGGGTATCGGATGGTGCTGGCCAACGCGTACCATCTTGCGCTTCGCCCCGGCCCCGAACTGGTGCAATCGATGGGTGGGGTCGCGCGATTCATGGGATATCGCGGCGCAGTGCTCACCGATTCGGGCGGATTTCAGGCCATGAGCCTTGCGAAGATCAACTCAATCAGCGAGGAGGGAATCCGCTTCCAGTCCCATCTCGACGGTTCTCCACTGAGCCTCACGCCCGAAAGCGCGATCGATATCCAGGAGCGGCTCGGCTCGGACATCATGATGGCGCTCGACGAGTGCACTCCTTATCCCGCTGATCACGGTCGCGCACTCAAATCATTGGAGTTGACTGCGCGATGGGCCGAGCGATCGCTTCGCGCGCGCCGGAGCACCACGCAGGCGTTGTTCGGAATCGTGCAGGGAAGCGTCTATTCGGATTTGCGTCGTATGAGCGCACGACAGATCACGTCGCTGGGTTTCGACGGGTTTGCCGCGGGCGGGTTATCGGTCGGAGAGCCGAAACCTGCCATGCGCGAGATGGCGGCAATATCGGTCTCGATGCTTCCTGCGGACAAGCCGCGCTATCTGATGGGCGTGGGAACCCCGGCGGATCTGATTGCCGCAATCGGGACGGGCTTCGACATGTTCGATTGCGTGCTCCCGACGCGAAACGCCCGCAATGGGAGCGCATTCACGAGCACCGGTCCGATCGCGATCAAACGGGCGGTATATGCACGCGACGAAAGACCGCTCGACCCCGAGTGCCAATGTCGTCCGTGCCGGACGTTTACGCGCGCCTACATCCGCCACATCTATATGGCGGGCGAAATTCTCGCCGCCCGCGCTCTGACCGAGCACAATCTCTTTTTCTATGGGTGCTTGATGCGCGCGGCGCAAGCTGCGATCGTATCGGGCACTTTTGCCTCCTTCGCTCGGGCCAATCTCGACAGGCTGGGGGAAAACGAAGGCGGCGTCGAGGCATCCTGAAACCATGTGGTTCGAAGGCGTAGCATGGGCCCAAAGCGCAGCCGGGCCCGCATCAGCATCAGGGGAGCAGGTGGTTTTCACGACCATCGTTCCGCTCGCTCTGTTGTTCGGCGTTTTCTATTTCCTGATAATCCGGCCACAGACCAAGAAGGCGCAGGAGCATACGCAGATGCTTTCCGCGCTCAAACGCAATGACGAGATCGTCACCAACGGCGGCTTGATAGGCAGAATTCACGAGCTTGGCGACAAAGTCGTGACGCTTGAAATCGCGCCGAATGTGCGGGTGCGCGTCGAGCGCAGCCAGATCTCAGGGCTTTCGAGTCACGGAAAAGCGCCTTCCGTCAAAAAGGAAAAGTCGGAATAGTCAGAGCCGCGTTGTCCTCGCGCAACTCGCGACGGGCCGGCATCGGTCACCTGAGAATTACGAAATAAAAAATGGAAGCAACTCAGAACTTCGCTCCTATATTGATTCTGCTCGCGCTTATCGTCGGGTTCCTCTATTTGCACTTCACTGGCGGAAGCGCGCTGACGCGTCTATATCTCGCCGTAATTTTGCTGGGCCTCGCGCTTCTGCTGCTCGTCCCCAGCTCCAGTCTCCCGCTGCCGGATTGGTGGAATTCGTTCTTTCCCACCGCCAAAATCCAGCTGGGCCTCGATCTCCAGGGCGGGACGCATCTGCTGATGGCGGTGAAGCTCGACGACGCGGTGCACAATCAGCTCAAGCGCCGAGCGGACGATATCAAGCGCGACCTCAAGGACAACAAGCTGGATTTCGACGAGATTTCGCAGGACCCCTCGACAGGCGCGGTTATCGTCAAGCTCAAGACCAGCGATGAGCGCACGCCGTTTCTTGATTTGATCGAGAAATCGTTCCCCGATCTCGTGTCGTCCACCGCGCCATCGACGGGCGGTCCGGCTTTCGAGCTCAGTTTCAAGCCGCGCGATACGGCAACGATCAAGACCAACGCGATGGATCAGGCGCTGGAGACGATCCGCAATCGAATCGACCAGCTTGGCGTCCGCGAGACTACCGTCGTTCGTGAGGGTGACAATGAGATCCTTGTGCAGCTGCCGGGCATCCAGGACCCGCAGCGCGCCAAGGAGCTTATCGGCAAGACGGCGGTGCTCGAATTCAAGCTCGTCGATGACACCCATAGCGTCGGGGACGCTCAGAAAGAGGGGACGCCTCCGGGGGACGAGATTCTCTACGGGCCGCCCGATCGCGGCGGTCGTCAGCCGTATTTGATCGAGACACCGGTTCTGATGACCGGTGATGTCGTAACCGATGCGCGTGTGCGTCCGGGTGGTAGACTCGAAGGTCCCTACATCTCGGTCGATCTCGACCCGCGCGGCGCCCAGATCTTCGATACCGTCACGTCTGAGAACGTCGGTCGTCGCGTAGCGATTGTCCTCGACGGGACGGTCTATTCGGCGCCGGTCATCAAAGAGCGCATCCCGGGCGGACACGTTCAGATCACCGGCCGATTCAGCATGGAGGAGGCGCACGACCTCGCGATTGTCTTGCGTTCGGGCGCTCTTCCGGCGCCGGTCGAGATAGAAGAGGAACGGACCGTCGGGCCGTCGCTCGGACGCGATTCGATTCGCCAGGGCGAACTGTCATTTGTCGTAGGCGCTCTCGCGGTGCTGATCTTCATGGCGGTCTATTACAATCGCGCCGGACTACTCGCCGATTTCGGCCTGACGCTCAATATTCTCCTGCTGGTATGCGTGATGGCTGCGTTGCAGGCGACGCTGACGCTGCCCGGTATCGCGGGAATCGTGCTGACGCTGGGTATGTCGGTTGACGCAAACGTCCTTGTAAACGAACGGATGCGCGAGGAACTGCGCGCCGGCAAATCGCCTCGCGAAGCCGTCAAGCTGGGCTACGAGAGGGCGTGGTCGGCTATCCGCGATTCCAACATCTCGACTTTCGTGGCGGGCCTAATCCTGTTCCAGTTCGGCACGGGACCGGTCAAAGGATTCGCTGTTACGTTGTGCGTCGGTGTGCTGACAGGCCTTTTCTCATGCATCGTTGTGACGCGGGCGTGGTATGATTATCTGATATCGACGCGAAAGCTCGCGACGATCAGCGTGTAGAAAATGGGAAATTTGGACGATTTTAGCCTGAGAAAAGATAACAATGTTCTAATTGCGCGATGCGGCGTCTTTTAGTAAACCTTACCTTGACTTGCTCGTCATGGACGTATTAGAAGATTCGCGCATTACACTTCAATCCCAAGTACGAATCTGACGGCCGAGCGATGACAGAGAAAGACGATATCCTGCTCAATTCCCGCGAGGTTGCCTTTCTACTTGACCTCAGCCCGGATACCGTAAACGAACTTGCGCGCCGCAATCTCATTCCGGCGTTCAAGAAGGGCCGGCAGTGGCGCTTTCGCAAGCGCGATATTACTTGGGCCAAGCGGCAAATGAGCCGCGTCAGCAATGCCGCAGCCTAGTCGCGGCGCAACACCTGGCGGGAGAGTCTGAGAGACTGACACCAACGGCTCGCGTCCGGGCTCAAAACTCGGGTGCACCTGATCTCGGGGGACTTTAGATGGCGGAACCGCACGAAAGTCGTGTCTATTCTGATCTGGC
>DASPQU010000103.1:0-5312 GCA_035624805.1 Binataceae bacterium (SeqCode)
GAGGATCGGTCCGCCCGGCACGATTGCCGACAGAATGAAAACGAGGAAGCCCAGGAAGGCTGCACCGGGCACGCCCGCAAGCATCAAGCCGATCGCCGCGAACACTCCTTGAAACAGCGCGGTGCCCAGAACTCCGTAAACGACTGCGGCGGTCGTCGCGGATGCGACCTCGAGCAATCGCAATCCGTTTTCGCCGCCGATCCGCTCAACCGCTGCCCGGAGCTGCAGATTGACCTGCTTTCCGTCGCGATAAAGAAAGAACGCGATGAGCAGGCTGAAGACCATCTGCACAGTTCCCGCTGCGATCGCGCGTCCGAAGCTGATCAGGTAGTCCTTCGTCGATACCAGGATTTTGTTCAAATCGGCGGTGCGTTCAGGTCCGCTCATCCCCAATCGATGCCACTCCGAGGCAAGCGTCGATCCAATCAGGGGAATGTCCTTCAGCCACGACGGCGCGGTCGCGCCATCCTGCTTGAAAAAGTTTTGCGTCGCGGCGACAAGGTCGCTCACGTTGCTTGCCAGCGTCAGCGCGAGGATGACGAGCGGCGAAAGCACCACGATCGTCAGGACCATCGTGGCGATGAACGCGGCAAGCGAGCGTCTGCCGCCAAGCGCAGAGTCGAGTTCGAGGAACATCGGCCAGGTCGTGATGCACAGGATAGCGGCCCATAAGATCGCCGACAGGAAAGGCAACAGGATGAGAAAACATCCGATGCCGAGCAGCACGACGGCGGCGATTCCGAGCCAGTACTCGATGCCGTGTCGTGTTTGTTCCTGCTCCGCCATCAGGATTGAAACTCTCGCTCGATGCCGCGCCCGATCGCGAGGCTGTCGGGCTTTCGAAGAAAACATTCTACAGGATATACGATCGCGGGTATGCCCCGCGCACAGAGAGACGGCGCACCGGGAAAAACGAATTGTTATCCGGAAGGCTTTGGCGTATCAGTGGCTGCCGGCCTTATCGCCCCAGAGTTCATGCAGCCGCTGATCGCGTCCGCAGTTGTAGCGATAGATGCCGTAAGCGATCTTGTGCGTGCGGCAGTACTGCTGATGGTAGTCCTCGGCCGGATAGAAGGTCGAAGCCGGCACGATCTCGGTCACGACCGGATCCTTGAACGGCTTGGTCTTCTCCAACTCCGCGAGCGAGTCCTTCGCTTCCTTCTCCTGCTCGGCGCCGTGATAGAAAATCGCGGTGCGATATTGTGTGCCTTCGTCGCAGAACTGCTGATCGCGCACGGTCGGATCGATATTGTGCCAGTAGATATCGAGCAGCTGGCGATAGCTGACCTTTTTCGGATCGAAGGTCAGCTGTAGCGCCTCGGCATGGCCGGTCATCCCGCTGCAAACGTCTTCGTAAGTCGGGTTTTTCGTGCGGCCCCCGGTATATCCGACGACCGCTTTGATCACGCCGGGTACGTGATCAAACGCCGGCTCCATACACCAGAAGCATCCTCCGGCAAATGTCGCCACTTTGAGTTCGCCGCTTGCGGTCGTTACTTCGCCGGAAGCAGCCGAAGGGTTCTCCGCCGAATCGATCGTTCGCGCCATGGTAATTGAAAAGATAATCAGGAGTGCGCCGAGCAGTACAGTCTTGGAGGGGGTCATCTGACCTAACAACTTCACAGGGACGCGCGAAGTTCCCGGATTTCGCACAAAGAGAAATCTATCACCTGCTATCCGACGCCGGTACACTCGTGCGCGATGTCTAGGGCCCGTCAAATTGCGATCCGCGGTCTCCTCCTCGCGACAGCGCCGCTCTTCATGTGCAGCTCGTTGTATGCGGAGCCGCCCACGCCGATCCATCCTGCGGAAGCTGTCGCCGAGACCGAGGTGATCACGTTTCATCCCGCGAATCCCGGCGGCGATGCGCGCAAGGGCGATTGCTGGTCGGAATCCGACGCAATCGATCGTCCGGGGGCGTGGCGATGCGCCGTCGACAACATGATCTACGATCCGTGCTTTTCCGATCCTGCGCCGGGCGGCAATCTGATTTGCGGGGCGGATCCGGCCCGCGGACAAAAGGGATTCGTCCTCCAGCCAATCAAGCCGCTGCCGAAACCGCGCAGCGACTACTCAAGCGATCCGATCCCCTGGATGGTCAAGCTCGCCGACGGTTCGGTCTGTGCATTGACGACCGGCGCGTCCTCGCAGGTGGACGGCAAGGACCTCCCCTACGAATGTTCCGATTCGCGCGAATGCTCCGACGACGGCAAGTGTCCCTATCTGACCGGCATCACGACCGAGTTCAAGCACGACAAAGTATGGCGCATCGAAAAATTCGCCTTCCGGTCCTCCGATGGACACGTGAAACGACTCAAACGCGAGACGATCGCGATCGTCACGGTATGGAAGTGACAGTTAGTCGCCTTTGCGAAAACGACGGGTGAGGTGAAAAGTGATGCGGGGGCATTGGATTACTTGGGCGGCCATCGTGGCGCTCATCGCGATGTGCTTCCTGCCGGCGTTCGCATCTGTCGGGCGCGCGGAAGACAGGATGCGACTGGTGAGCATCCCGCTCGATATGCCGGGGTCTGACGAGCAGGCGCTCGATAACCAGGCTCTGGAAGGTTTGTATCAGCGCGATTACGGCACCCATATGCCGCGCAATTTCGGCGGCTACATCGGGCGCAATCTCAAATCGAGCGGCCTTCAGGAATCGCCCTTCTATCATATCGATTCCGAGCTCAAGGACGGTCGCAAGTTCGAGCTCTGGTTTTCGAGCATCGAGGATGGCCGCAAGGTTTTCGGAATTCGTCTTGAAACGCCGTGGGTCGAGAATCCAGCGCGTGACGCCGCGAAAGCACAGGCTGACGTCGACGCTGCGTGGGGCAAGCCGGACCTGGCGTTCTCCCCGCCGAGCAGCCCCAACGCGCAGCATATAGAGGTGTTCGTCGATCGTGCGATGGACAAGGCGCGATACGACGCGGTTATTGCGCGGCTGCCCTCGGCGGACAAAATCGCTGGGAAGGACAAGGACGATTTCTGGCGCGCCGATCTGGTCACCCTCGCGCGAATCCTAGGGCCGCAATTTCGCGGCGCCGTCGCGATTACCGGCAATCTCAACGGCAAGCTGACCGGACAACAGGTCCTGCTGGTCGATCTCATGCGCGCGCGCACGGTTTTCAATCTCGGCGGAGGAAACTGACGCGATGTATAGGCGAATCCGGATTGCTGCCCTGCTGCTCGTATCGAGCTTGTCACTCGCTGCTGGCGCATCGGCGCAAAGCGATCGCACCTCACTTACCGCGAACGCCGAAGCGACTCTTCAAAAGGACGCGAAAGGTCTCTACCTCCTGACGCGCTCGCAGAGTTTCCAACTCGCGCAATACGCTGTCGGATCGGCGACGCATACCGTCGTCGTGCAGGGCGAAGTGGCTCATCGACTTGCGGTTACTGACGACCTCGGCGCAAAAGGCGACGAAACCGGAACGGTCAGCCTCGCGATTTTTCCGATCAAGTCGGACGGCACGTACGGCCAGCAGCAGGCCTTGCGGAAGATTCCGGGAGACGAAATCAAGCTCGATTCGCCTTCCGGCGTGACTGTGATCATGTACGGATGCTGTCAGGAAAGCAGCGCGGAATTTGAACTCAGCCTCGCATCGCTCAAGACTCTATGGGTTCGCTCGGGAGGCGTACCCTTCACGACGTACACACGCCTCGGCAAACCTGCGCTAGGGCGACTGATAGCAGTTTACCTCGTGATGACGGCTGCGGATGACGATGTCCTGGGCAAGGATATGTCGGCCGTCGCGATGATCACGCTGGAAGGCGAGGACGAGGTGATCGAGCGAATCCGGGTCCATCTGCGCGCCGACAAGCCTCGCGAGAAGGCAATGGAATGGTCGTACGAACTCGGATGGAAAACCCCTTCGGGCAAACCCGACAACCACACTGTTATCGACCCGGCGAAGCCTTCGAAGCCGGTTTTCCAGTGGAAAATCGGCGATACAGAGACTATCGAGATTCCGCTTGTCGACGATCGCCTCGATATCGCAAACGCCAAGCTCCCCGATGGCGTCAAACTGGAACTGCTGGGGAAGTGATCGTGGGATCGACGACTGCCGAACTGTCGAGGCGACACGAGATCGATTATGGGGCACCCTTGAAACATCCGCTTTGCGCGCTTGCTACAAGCGGTGAACCACCTGCGTTTCATGCCCTGCGTAAGACCAACATGGTGGCTATAACTCTCCAAAGGTATGAGAATTGCCTAAGATCGAAGTGAAGGGGGAATCCCGCGATGGCACGTTTTAGAACGTCTGCGATTTTTCAGTCAGTGCTCGGAACCCTCGGCGTCCTCATTTTCTGCGCCAGCGCCACTGTCTATGCGCAATCGGCGCCCGCGCCAACACCGCGGCCCGGCATGGTCGCACTGAAGAACAACAATCCCCGGATCGATCCTGCGATTCTGAAAGGTCCGATGGATAAGAGCAGCAAGATGACATTCAATGTCGTCCTCGCGCTGCGCAACGAGGATCAACTCAACACGTTGATCGAGGAGCAGCAGAACCCCGCGTCGCCGAACTATCATCATTGGCTGACGGGCGATGAATTTAATGCGCGCTTCGGTCCCAATCCCGCCGATTACACCGCCGTCGCGCAGTGGCTGAAGAGCGAGGGCTTTGCGGTCGTCGAGGTAAATCAGCAATCGCGATACATCCGCTGCACCGGAACGACAGCGCAGGTCGATGCGACCTTCGGCACCGCGATGGCGTCTGCGGGCAACGGCCTTTTCACGAACACTGCGGACCCACAAATCCCGGCGCGCTTCGACGGGATTGTCGGCTCAATACAGGGATTGGAGAATCTTCACGCGTCATATTCAAACGCAAGAAAACACTCGCCGCCTACGCCTCCGTCTCCCGCCGGGAAGTCGACCGCCGGACCCGGTCCGAAAAATAGCGTGTCGCAGCCAGACACAAACAACGGCGGATATCAGGCCTTCGCTCCCCAGGACCTGCAAATCTATTACGATGAACAGCCGGTCCTGGGTGCAGGCTATACAGGCACGGGCGATTGTATCGCCATCGTCGGCGACTCCGACTATCTGCCTAGTGCGGTCACTCTTTTTACAAGTACGTTTGGCACGCCCGCAGCGAACATCAATACGGTTCTTTCAAGTAATAAGAATGGCACCTACACGAGTCCAGGACGCAATGGCGACGAACAGGAGGCGTTGTTGGATCTTGAATGGTCGCACTCCGCCGCGCCCGGCGCGACGATAAATTTTTACCTTGGCGACGACGGCAATACCAACGATTCATACGGTGGTTTGGACGATGCTCTGAACAGGGCGGTCAATGACAATACTT
>DASPQU010000104.1:0-13977 GCA_035624805.1 Binataceae bacterium (SeqCode)
GACCCGGCCTTCGGATTTGGATACGATCTTCTGACACACGACGACGATATCGCCGTCCTGAAGACGGACAGCGCTTTGCGCGATGCTCCTGGCGATCAATGCGGCGAGATCGTCGCCCGCCTTCACCATCGGGATTCCTTCAATCGCGGTCAGAGTTATCGAAGCCATGTATGGGTTAAATTACACTGCCAAAGCTTCGAGCACTATGCCTGCGAGGCGCGCCGCGCGCGCGGGCGTGGACATGATAGTGTCGGTGGCGACGGCTTTCATTCCTAGCGCGCGAACCGGCTCGATCCAGTCGCGATCGACCTGATCGAGTACGAAGACGCCCACGATATCGCGATACAGGCGCGCGACACCCAGCGGCGAAACCTCCATCCCGAGCCCGCGCAGCATCTTGTCAGCCGGTCCTTTTATCGTGCGTCCGCCGACGATCGGACTTATCGCCGCGACGCGAGTTTTCACCGATGCCAGGGCTGATCGGACGCCGCTCAAGTCGAGTATCGGCCCTAGCGACACGAACGGATTTGACGGAGCGAGGATAACCCCGCGCGACGACTTGATCGCCTCGAGCACCGCGGGCAGCGGTCGCGCCTTGTCGATTCCGCGCAGCTCGATAGCTTCGACGTCGCCAGCGGCGCGCCCTTTGACGAAATACTCCTGGAACGGGATTGCATTGCGGCGTCGCAATTTCACGAATGTGCGCACGCGATCATTGCTCATCGGGATTACGCGCGATTTGATTCCGAACCGTCGCGCGATCTCCTCTGTTATTTCGCCGAGTCCCGCTCCCGCGCGCATCCGATGCGTTCGATACAGATGGGTCGCGAGGTCGCGATCGCCGAGGCGGAACCACGCGTCGCCATAAAACCGTGTCAGCTCCTCGAGCACTTTGAACGACTCGTCGCACCGTCCCCATCCCTGCTTCGGATGCACGACATTTGCGAGCGTATAGGTGACGGTGTCGACGTCCGGCGAGACGTAAAGCCCGTAAAAGTCTTCGTCGTCGCCGGTATTAACGACGACGGTCAGACGCTCGGGGGTAATCTTGCGAACCAGGCCCCGGATGAACTTAGCCGCCCCCACTCCCCCCGCTAGCGTGGTTATCCGCGCCGTTGTGGGAATGGAGGGTCGGCCGTGCGCCATTGGGAGCCTTCTTACCGTGGAGCTTTTTGTAGAGCGTGGAGCGTTCGACAGCAACGCGGCCCATCGCGCGCGCCTTTTCTTCGATCGTGTCGACCGCGATGAATTCGCCTGCCTCGCCGCCTGCCTCGCGCGTGATGCTTTCCTCCATCAGCGTGCCGGAGAAATCGTTGCATCCCGCCTTCAGCGTCAGGGCGGCCAGATCCGGACCCAGCTTCACCCACGAAGTCTGGATATTGTTGATCGCGCCGCGCAGGAACAGGCGGGCGAACGCGTACATCTGAAAATCGAGAACGCCGGTCTCGGGCGGCTTCACTAGACCCTTGCGATACAGGACAGTGTTCTCGTGGATGAAGCGCAGCGGCACGAATTCCGTGAATCCGTGCGTGTTCTTCTGAATCGTGCGAATCAGGCTGAGATGGTTGACGACGTGGCGCGGATTTTCGAGATGCCCGTACATGATCGTCGAGGTCGTCGGCATGCCGACCGAATGCGCGCTCGTGATGACGTCGACCCAAGTGGCCACATCAACCTTCTTGTGGCTCAGCACCTCGCGCACGTCGTCGTCGAGAATTTCGGCCGCTGTTCCGGGAATCGAACCGAGCCCCGCTTCCTTGAGCATCCCGATGTACTCGGGATAGTCCATGCGCACGCGGCGCGCGCCGAACATGATCTCCATCGGTGAGAACGCATGCATGTGGATATCGGGAAACGCGCCTTTGATCAGCGTCACAAGGTCACGATATTTGAAGTCGGGCATCTCGGGGTTGATACCGCCCTGCATGCATACTTCGGTGGCGCCGCGCTCGACCGCCTCGGCGACCTTCGCGAGAATTCCCGCATCGGAGTGATCGTAAGCGTCGGCTTCCCATCGCTGGCGCTTGAATCCGCAGAACTGGCATCCGACAAAGCAGATGTTCGTGAAATTGATGTTGCGATTGACGACGTAGGTGACTTCGTTGCCCACGTCTTCGGCGCGCGCGATATCGGCGCATTTCACCGACGCGCGCAGATCGTCGCCCTGGGCGGTGTAAACCGTCAGACCCTGCTCGGGCGTAATCTCGCGACGTTCCAGGCAATCTTCCAGCGCCGTTCGGACAGGCGCCGATGCCTTGCCCAGAAGCGATTCAAGCGGGGTAGCTTCGATTTCGTCGACCCAGTTGCTCCAATACTCGAGGTTCACGCCACACCTCCGGAAATTCGATACTGCATCGCTTCAACCCTTGGCGCAATCGCAGAATCGAGCCAGCGCTTGTTGGTGTACTCGGGATAGATCGCGAGGCGTTGAATGAGTCGGAAGCCTGCGCGGGCGCATCGCTCACCCAACTGCTCCAGATGAGGCCACGGCGCTTCGGGATTCACATAGTCGCGCGTGAGCGGCGATATCCCGCCCCAGTCGTTGATGCCGCAGTTGAGGAAAAGTTCGATCTGGTTCGGCGACAGATTCGGCGGCGCTTGCACGTTCATCGCAGGGCCGAGCACCAGGCGCGCGGTCGCGAGCGCGCGTGCCATATCGGTTTCGTCAGGCTCGGCCGCATCCGCCATCGGGATCTCGGGTTTCGCGCGGAAGTTCTGGATGATCACTTCCTGGATATGACCGTGACGCTCGTGCGAATCGCGTATCGCGATCAGGCTCTGCGCGCGCTCAGCGGGAGTCTCGCCGATTCCAAGCAGGATTCCGCTCGTGAACGGAATTTGAAGCTCGCCCGCTTCGTCGGTCATCCGCATCCGAAGCTTGGGATCCTTGTCGGGCGCCCATTGATGGACTCCGCCGCTCTGACGCAGCCGAAGCGAGATGTTTTCGAGCATCAGTCCCATGCTCGCGTTGAGCGGACGCAGCATCCGCATCTCGTCGACGCTCATCAGGCCGGCATTGGTATGCGGCAGCAGCCCCGCATCAATTGCGATTTCACATGCGCGCGCGACGTACTCGATCGTCGAACGGACACCGAGTTCTTTAAGCGTCTCGCGATATTCCTTGAACGCGACCTCGGGCTTGTCGCCCAGGCACATCAGCGCCTCTTTGCATCCGAGTTCCGCTCCGCGACGCGACCATGCGGCGATTTCGTCGGGCATCATCGTCCACGCACCGGGATCGCCCGGGTCTTTGCGGAACGTGCAGTAGGTGCATCGATCGCGGCATAGATTGGTGATCGGAAGGAAAACTTTGCGCGAGTAAGTGACGTCGCGGCCTTTGCCGCGATCGCGAAGCTCGGATGCCGCCGCGATTACATCCGGCAGATCCCGTGCCGGACATTCGACGAGTGCGATCGCTTCGGCTTCATCGAGCGGTGCGCCCGCAAGCGCACGGTCGAGAATCTCGCGAATCGGTGATGAGGTCGATGCCGGCGAAATAGAAGTGCTTCCAATCGCCATTTCTCAGCCCCTTATAGGTCATGGGTATGGGGCACGCAACCGAGCTTTCCACGCCGAAATTCTTGTATTTCGTTGAAGATTGATGGGCAATTAAGCTGAACAAAGATCAGCGTTGCGAGGGTGCGAAATGCCGAAGCACGTCATCGTCGTGGGCGCGGGACCCGCAGGAGCGACGCTCTCATATCTTCTCGCCCGCCGCTCGATCCGGGTCACGCTTCTCGAACGACAGACCGACTTCGAACGCGAGTTCCGCGGCGAGGTCCTGATGCCCTCTGGGATCGAGGCGCTGGCGCAGACCGGACTGGCGAAGAAACTGGAGGCGATCCCGAACGCACCGGTCCAAAGGGTCGAGATTTACCGCGGATCCCGTTTTGTCGCCGAGATAGCGCTCGCACCGGCGACGGGGATGCCGCGAGTCGTGCCTCAACCGCAGCTACTCGAGATGCTCGTGGGCGATGCCTCGAAATTCGCCGGCTTTGCGATCCATCGGGGCGCAACAGTTCGCGATTTGATCATGGATCGCAATCGCGTAGCAGGCGTTCATGCCGACACCGTCGACGGCCCGCGCGAGTTTCAGGCGGATTTAGTGGTAGCCTCAGACGGCCGCGCGTCAGTGATCCGCAAACGCCTCGCTCTCACGCCTGCCCGCATCCTGCAGCCTTTCGATGTCATCTGGGCCAAGGCTCCTATCGAGGGTTACGGCGAGGAACCGGCTTTCCGCGCATACGCGGGTCCGGGCCATCTCGCCCTGACGTATCCCTCACCGCTCGGACATCTGCAAATCGGATGGGTCATTAACAAGGGGCGGTTCGCCGATATCCGACGGTTGGGCGCCGGAGGATGGGTACCGGAGATGGCCCCGCACGTATCGCCGGCGCTGGCCGCGTTTCTCGAGGGCAATCGCAGCGCTCTGGCAAAGCCTGTGCTGCTGGACGTGATTTGCGATCGATTGGCGGATTGGACATCGCCCGGTGCAATTCTGATCGGAGATGCGTCGCATCCGATGTCGCCGGTTGGCGGACAGGGAATCAACATCGCGCTGCGCGACGCCATCGTCGCCGCGAATCACCTTGTGCCCGTCGCCGCTCGCGACGATGCGAGCGTGCGCGATTTCGATACTGCGGCGTCGCGCATCCAAGCCGAGCGCCAACCCGAAGTCGCGCGAATTCAGGCGATGCAGCAATTCGGTCCGTCTGTATTGTTCGCGCCGGGAGTAATCAGCGCCGCCTTGTTAAGCGCTCCCGCGATTGCGCTCGCAAAAACGATTTTTGCTTCCACACTCGCCCGCCGCGCCGAACCGTTCCTGCACGGCATCGCTAAAGTCACGCTCGAGGTTTGATTGATATGGGCGAAAGCACAGAGGCGCGAGGAGGACCGGCATCGCTGCCGATCCTCCTCGCGCCTCTGTTCAAATCTGGTCAATTAAATCTGGCTGTCGATCGAATTGACCAGAGTTGTGATGTGCCCCATCGTCTGGTAGGCGACGAAAACGACTATGGCGACCCTGATAAAATCAGCGCGTACTCGGTCATCGTCTGCCCGGGTGCGAATCGGTTGAGTATCGCTTTAATACGAGTCGTCTGTTTCATTCATTAACCCTCCATTTTGTATCGTGTTTATCCACCTAACGTTTACAGGCATCAACAGAGAGTTTTATAGTCATTCGAAATAATCCTATTGTCAAACCGAGAACAGCGAAAAATTCAGCTTAATTGAATTTTAATGTCTTCAGTGCAGACCTTGACTTGAGGGCGAAAAAAGAGCGAAAACGGGACTTATGGCGACCGCCCCAGCCATCGTCTGGAATTTCGGCTTTGCCCCTGAAGATCAACATCTTCCGGACGTCCATCAAAAGCCCAATCAGCCAAAAATCCTTGAATTTTCGGGGGTTTTCCGGGGGCGCGAGCTTACACGCAAAGATGCGCGCCTTAGTTCGCGCGTCCGTGCGCTCGATAATCTCCTCGCCGGCGGTATCCCGCGTGGCAGGATTAGCGAAGTCGTCGGACCGGCAGGATCGGGCAAAACGGCAATTGCCGCGTCGTTCGCCGCGTCGACGACAAATCGCGGCGAGGTCGCCGCATGGATCGATCTTCCCAACGCCTTCGATCCCGCCGCTATCGAATCCGCCGGCGCAGACCTCGGTCGTATCCTGTGGGCGTTCTCAGATGGCGCGGGAGCAATAAAGCGGGCGGGAGATTCAACGCGTAACGCTCTGAAAGCGTCAGAGACGATTCTCGGCGCGGGCGGATTCGGCCTGCTCGTGATCGATTTCGGCGCGATGCGCTATCCGCTCACGCAAAGCGCCGCGCTCAGGCTCGCGCGGGCGGCCGAGCGATCAGGGACGGCGGTCATCACAATGGGGACGTATCGGATGTTCGGCACGTTCGCCGCGGTGACGCTCGGACTCGGACGCCCGCGCCCGTGCTTCGACCGCGTCGCGCCCAAATCACCCGCGCTCTTCGACGGCCTCAGAATCGAAGCCGTCGTTATCCGCAGCAAGCTTGGCGGCCAGGGACGCCGCGCCGAACTGTTCGCGGGGGCGGCGCACGAGACGCTTCGATCGCCCGAATTCCTGGCGGCACCCACACCGTCCGAAAAACATGCCGACGGGACGCCCACGAAGAACTCTGATGATGCGCTCCCGTCGGTCGGTTCGAGAAAATTCGCAATCAATTTCCAACGCTGAAATTCTGGTGTGCGATGGAACGAATCGCGTGTATCGCCGTGGCGGATTTTTCGATCGCGGCGCTCGTCCGCGCGAATCCCGCCCTGCGCGACGTTCCCGTCGCGATCGGGCAGAACCTCGCGCCTCATGGCGAGCTGATTTCCGTATCCGCGAATGCGCGCGCCGCCGCAGTGCGTTCCACGATGACGATCGCGCAGGCGCGCACGATTCTTCCCGGCCTCTGTGTCGTCCTGCGCTCAGCCGCTTCTGAAAGCTCCGCCCTCGATGCGCTCGCCGATGCTGCGCTCTCACTTTCGCCCGTAATCGAGCCCGACGCCGCCGGTCACGTATGGCTCGATCTCAAGGGCCTCGGGCGGCTTTACGATTCGGAAGAGCATCTCGCCGCCGAACTCGTGCGACGCGTCGCACGAATCGGAATGGACGCTGCGGTCGGTATCGCGTCGAACAAGGAAATCGCATATCTGGCGGCGCGATGCGGCGGCGTGCGCGTGATCGAGCCGGGACGCGAACGCGAATTCCTCGACTGGATGCCGCTCGACGCGATCGGACTGGACGAATTCGATCCGTCGGGCGCGCTCGAAGCGACGCTGATGCGATGGGGGATGCGCCGGCTTGGCGATCTTGCGCGGCTTAATCCCGACGCTGTCGCCACCCGGCTCGGACGCTATGGAGTCAGATTGGTTCGTATCGCACGCGGCGAGGAATTGTCGCCGCTTGTTGCGCGTCCAGGCGCGGAAACGTTCGCCGAGTCGATCGAACTCGATTACGGAATCGAAAATCTCGAGGCGTTCGCGTTCGTCGTGCGTCCACTGATTGAGCGACTGATGGAACGACTTGCGATGCGTGCGATGGTCGCGGGAGGGGTGAAGCTCGCGCTCGATCTCGACGGGCGGCGCAAGTTCGATCGACGCGTCGCGATCGGCGCGCCGACATCGGATGCGCGCGCGATCCTCACCCTGATCATGCTCAACCTCGAAACCGCGCCGCCGCCGGCGTCGATCGAACAGATTCGAATCGAAATCGAAGCGCGGCCTGCGCGCGGCTTTCAAGCCGATATGTTCCTGCCACCCACTCCGGCGCCGGATCGGCTCGAAACCACGATCGCGCGGCTGGCCGCGATATGCGGGCCGGACAATGTCGGAACGCTCAGACACGAGAATTCATATCGTCCCGAGGCGATTCGTCTCGAACCTTTCGCGCCCGCGCCGCCCTCGCCCGTCGTATCGCGCAACGGCGACGCCGAATCGGAAAACATCACCCGGCTTATCGTTCGCGCGATTCGGCCTGCACTCGAAATTGAGGTGCTGGAAAATCGCGGCGCTCCGGAATTCGTCCGTGGCGCGAATATCGGTGCGCGCGTGGTCTCAACGGCGGGGCCGTGGCGGATGGAGGTCGAATGGTGGCGCGACGGCGCCGACGACGCCCCCGCGCGCGCGCATCGCGACTATTACGAATTCGCGCTCGCCGACGGCGGCGTCTATCGCGCCTATCGCGAGTTGAAATCGAATCAATGGTTTATCGATGGAGTCTACGATTAGCGGCCACGCCCCCTCTCCCTGACCAGGGAGAGGGTCAGGGTGAGGGTATGAGGTGTAGGTGAACAGCATTCAGTGATCTGATGATCGCCCCCGACTACATCGAACTGCGTGCGCGTAGCGCCTTCAGTTTTCTCGAAGGCGCCACCACGCCTGAAGACCTCGCTGAGCGCGCGGCGGAACTCGGCTACCCTGCTCTCGCACTGGGCGATCGCGACGGCGTCTACGGCCATCCGCGATTCCATCAGGCAGCCACCGGCGCAGGCATCAAACCGATAGTCGGCGCGGAAGTCACGCTCGACGACGAATCGCGCCTTTACGTACTCGTCCCCGACCGCGAGCGCTATCGCAATCTGTGCAGGACGATCACCGCCTCCAAGCTGCGCATTCTTCGCCAACCGCCGCCCGCCCCCGACGGCACGCCGTCCCATCCCGAATATCCCGCCAAGGGCGAAAGCCGAATCACGCTCGATGATCTCGAACGCTTCGGCGCGGGCCTCATATGCCTTGCCGGAGGCGCACGCAGCCCGCTCGCACGCGCGCTCGTCCGTGGCGAGAACCCATCGACGCTGGCCGACCGCCTCGGCGCGATTTTCGGCCTCGGCAATTTCTACATCGATATCCAGCGCCATCTCGACGCCGACGAAGAGCGGATGAATCGCCGGATGCGCGCGTTCGCCGAAGCGAATCGAATCCCGCTCACCGTCAGCAACGACGTATGCCACGCGGGGCCGGATCGCCGCCTGATGGATGTCCTCTCGTGCCTGCGCCTCAAGACCACGCTCGAAGAGGCCGGGCGCGCGCTCTGGAGCAACGCGGAGCGATATCTCAAGCCCCCCACCGACATAGTCGCGATGTTTCGCGATATGCCCCGCGCGATCGCGATGACACGCGAGATCGCCGCGCGATGCGAATTCACGCTGACGGATCTCGGATATCGCTTTCCCGACTATCCGCTTCCGCCCGGCGAGACGCCCGACAGCTATCTTCGTGCGCTTACCTACGGCGGCGCGCGTGAGCGATGGGGCCGCGAGATATCGGATCGCGTGCGCCGTCAGCTCGAACACGAACTCCGGACGATCGAGAAGCTGCGGCTTGCGGGCTACTTCCTCATCGTTTGGGACATCGTTCAGTTCTGCCGCGAGAACCGGATCATGGCGCAGGGCCGCGGCTCTGCGGCCAACAGCGCGGTCTGCTATGCGCTCGGCATCACGGCCGTCGATGCTGTCAAGATGGAGCTTCTGTTCGAGCGCTTTCTGTCTGAAGAGCGCGGAGAGTGGCCCGATATCGATCTCGATCTTCCCAGCGGTGATCAGCGCGAGAAGGTCATCCAGTACGTATACAAGCGCTACAGCGAGCGTGGCGCTGCGATGACCGCGAACGTGATCACCTATCGCACGCGCAGCGCGATGCGCGAAGTCGGCAAAGTGCTCGGCTTTCCGTCCGATCAGGTCGACAAGCTTGCGCGGCTGGTGCAGGCCTACGAATTTCGCGACAGCCACGACGATATCGTCGCGCTGATGCGGCGCGGCGGCGTCGATGTTGCGGCGCCGAAGATCAACATGCTCATCGATCTCGTACGGCGCGTGCAGAGCCTCCCGCGCCATCTCGGACAGCATAGCGGCGGGATGGTAATCGGCGCGGGACCCCTCGACGAAATTGTGCCGCTGGAGCCGGCCACGATGCCGGGCCGCGTGGTCGTGCAATGGGACAAGGAGGATTGCGCCGATCTCGGAATTATCAAAATCGACCTGCTGGGCTTGGGGATGCTCGCCGCACTCGAACAGGCGATCCCGATGATTCGCGAGCACGAGGGCGTCGAGATCGACCTCGCACATATTCCGCCCGACGATCCCGAGGTGTACGCGATGCTTCAGCGCGCAGACACGGTCGGAGTTTTCCAGGTTGAAAGCCGCGCACAGATGGCGACGCTGCCGCGGATGAGGCCCGAGCGCTTTTACGATTTGGTGGTCGAAGTCGCGATCATCCGCCCCGGACCGATCGTCGGCAAAATGGTGCATCCGTATCTGAATCGCCGCAACGGACGCGAGCCCGTCCGCTATGCGCATCCCGCGCTCGAACCGATCCTGCGCCGCACGCTGGGCGTGCCTCTGTTTCAGGAGCAGTTGCTGCGAATCGCGATGACGGCGGCGGGCTTCACGGGCGGCGAGGCGGAAGAGCTGCGGCGCGCGATGGGTTTCAAGCGCTCGGTTGAGAGGATGGAAAAAATCGAGCAGCGCCTGCGCGACGGGATGGCGCGCAAGGGAATCGACGGCGCGGTCGCCGACGATATCGTGCGTTCGATTACATCATTCGCGCTGTATGGTTTCCCCGAATCGCACGCCGCGAGCTTCGCGCTGATCGCGTATGCGTCGGCGTATCTGAAATGCCACCATCCGGCGGCGTTCTACGCGTCGATTCTGAATTGCTATCCGATGGGGTTTTATCATCCATCGACGCTGGTCAAAGACGCGCAGCATCATGGCGTGATCGTCCTGCCAATCGACGTATCGCGATCGAACTGGGAATGCACGCTGGAGCGGGCCCAGCCCTCCAACGAAGAATTAGTAGGACGGGCGTCCCTGCCCGTCCGTGATCGCGAAGAAAAACCCCTCTCCCTGACCAGGGAGAGGGTTGGGGAGAGGGTTAATCTCCCTTCTCCCCTGCACCCTCACCCGCGCGAGGCTCACCCGCCTCGCTTGCCCTCTCCCGTAACTGAACGGGCGAGGGACAAAGAGACGGGCAAGGGACAAAATCAGTGGGACAGGCGTCCCTGCCTGTCCACGATCGACCCTCCCGCGCCGCTCGCGATTCGTCTCGGTCTGAAATACGTCAGCGGACTTCGCGAGGACCTCGGTCGACGAATCGAAAGCGAGCGAGCGCGATGGGCATTCCAATCGATCGCCGACCTGAGCGCGCGAATCGCGCCGAGTCGCCGCGACCTCGACGCACTCGCATACGCGGGCGCGCTTTCATGCTTCGGACTCACGCGTCGCGAGGCTCTATGGCAGGCGGCTGCAGTCGAACGCGATCCTCAAAGTCTGCTCGCTGGCGTCGAACCACGCCGCGATACCGTCGCGCCCCTGCCCGCGATGACTCAGCTTGAAGGTACAGCCGCAGATTACGAAGCCACTGGAGTAACGACCGGCCCGCACGTGATGGCGCATCTGCGCGATCGTCTGCGAACTCGCGGCGTGCTGAGCGCGGCGGACCTTGCGGACGCGAAACACGGAGCATGGGTGAAGATCGCCGGTGTCGTGATCGTGCGTCAGCGGCCCGGCACCGCCAAGGGATTTCTCTTCATCACGATGGAAGACGAAACCGGGCTCTCCAACGCGATCGTCACGCCCGACGTGTTTCAAAACAATCGCTCTCTCCTTCATCGCGCGTCGATCCTCCAGGTCGAGGGATGGCTCCAGAAGCAGGACGGTACGATCGCGGTGCGCGGACGGCGCTTCGCCGAACTGCGCGTGACGGATCACGTCCCACGCTCGCACGACTTCCGGTGAAAACGCCCGACTTCACACACCCGTAACAGGCGTTGAGTCGCGATCCCGGTTTCGATACATTGTGATGCTCTCGATTCGAGGTCAGTCTCCCATGAATAGCGTCATCAAGAAGGTCGAAGAACGCGGCCTGCGTACCGATATCCCCGAGTTCCGGGTTGGAGATACCGTGCGCGTGCACGTGAAGGTGGTGGAGGGCGAGAAAGAGCGCATCCAGGCCTTCGAAGGCGTAGTGATCAAAATCAATCGCGGCGGAATCCGGACCGCTTTCACGGTGCGCAAAGTATCGTACGGCGTGGGCGTCGAGAGAATTTTCCCGCTGCATTCACCGCGGATCGACAAGATCCAGGTGCTCACCCGCGGAAAAGTGCGCCGCGCGAAGCTCTACTATATCCGCGAACGTTCCGGAAAGGCCGCGCGACTCGAAACCCAGGGCTGATAGATTTTCACCGTGTAAGATCGACACCGGGCCGGCTCGATGCCGGCCCTTTTCGTTATTCGTCGTGGCAGGCCGAGCGACGACGGTCAGGCTGTCTTCTGCTTTTCCGCGGCAGCGCCGGTCATATGGACGTTGCCCTGTAGATATGCGCCCTCGGCCACCGCGAGACTCTTGGTATCGATATTTCCGTTGACCCGCGCGCGGGGCCCGAGCACGACCTGATTCGCCATCGTGACTTCGCCACGCAGCTCTCCCAGTATCACGAGCTTGGCGGCTTTGACGCGTCCCTCGACGGTCGCTTCCTCGGCGACGACAACCAGCTCGACCGAGCTGACCTCACCCTTGAAATAACCCTCGATACGCACGGGCTCGTGAAAGATGAGCTTGCCTGAGACATTAACTCCGCGCCCAACCGCTACGCGCGTTCGTTCCTGAACCCACTGCTCCGGCGATACATGCGCGGGACCGGGACCTGCTGGTATCTGCGCGCGAGGGTCGGACCGCCGCGAGGTCGCGGCGGGACTCTCGTTGCGGAAAATTTTGTCCAGATGCGACATCGATCAAGACTCCATCACTCGGCGGGAAAGACGTGGCACGCCACCGCGTGACCCGCATGCCCCGCCACAAGCTGCGGCTCGATGCTGCGGCACATATCCTTCGCATAAGGGCAGCGCGGATGGAAGCTGCAGCCTTTGGGCGGATCAACAGGGCTGGGCACTTCGCCGGGAAGCTTGATTCGCTCGGTTTTCGCCTCGGGCGCGATCGATGGAATCGCGGAAAGCAACGCGCGTGTGTAGGGATGCCGAGGATTCGAATAGACCTCGTCGCGCGTGGCGATCTCGACGATCTTACCGAGATACATAATCGCAACGCGATTGCTGATGTGCTCGACGACTCGGAGATCGTGCGCGATGAACAGGTAGGTAAGGCGCAGGCGTTCTTGAAGATCCTGAAGCAGGTTGATGATTTGCGCCTGGATCGACACGTCGAGCGCTGACACAGGCTCGTCGAGCACCAAAAAGCGCGGATTCACCGCGAGCGCCCTGGCGATCCCGATCCTCTGACGCTGGCCGCCCGAGAACTCGTGCGGATAGCGATCCATCGCGTCGGCGTCCATCCCGACCATCGCGAGCATCGACGCGATCCGATCTTCTTTTTCCCTGCCCCGCGCGAGTTTGTGAATCTCGATTCCTTCGCCGACGATCGATCGCACGCGCATCCGAGGATTCAGCGAAGCATAGGGGTCCTGGAAGACAAGTTGCATCTCACGGCGCAGCGCGCGAAGCTCCGCGCGCGTAAGCGACGCCAGATCGCGTCCGTCGAAAATTACGCAGCCCGCGGTCGGCTCGATCAGTTTGAGAATCAGGCGTCCAAGCGTCGATTTTCCGGAGCCCGACTCTCCGACGAGGCCCAGCGTCTCGCCGGCATTGATTTCGAGCGTGATTCCGTTAACCGCTTTTACGGCTAGCGCTTTGCCGAACAAACCTGTCGATCCGGCGGCGAACTCCTTGACGAGGTTTTCGGCGCGAACCAACGCTCCGGAGAACGAGGGACGTGTCGCGGGATTAAACTCGGATGCAAGCGGCATAGTGACCGAGACTTTTCGCTTCGAGCGGCGGATCAACGTTCGAGCAGTTTGGGATCGCTATCGGACATCGCGGATGAAACCTGCATCCGCGCGGAGGATTCATTGCGTTTGGAATCGTGCCGGGAATCGCCTGTAATCGATGATGGCGACTGCCGTCGGCGCCGGGAATCGATTCCAGCAGCCCGCGCGTATACGGATTGAGCGGATTTCGAAAAAGTTCCGACGACGATGCCTGCTCCATCACGCGCGCAGCATAGAGGATCGTAACGTCATCGGCATACTCGGCGACGATTCCGAGATCGTGCGTCACGAGGATCACGGCCAGCCCGAGGCGCCCCTGTAGATCGCTAATGAGATCGAGAATCTGCGCCTGAATCGTGACGTCGAGCGCAGTCGTCGGCTCGTCGGCGATTAGCAACTTGGGATTGCACGACAACGCCATCGCGATCATCACGCGCTGACGCATCCCGCCGGACAACTGATGCGGGTAATCGTCGACGCGCCGCTCCGGATCCGCGATTCCGACCATCCTGAGCGATTCGATCGCGCGCTCACGCGCCTCGCGCCGCGTAGCGTTCTGATGCAGCCGAATCGCCTCGCCGATTTGATTGCCGATCGTGAAGACCGGATTCAGCGACGTCATCGGCTCCTGGAAAATCATCGCGATACGCGCGCCGCGAACCGCGCGCATCTCAGGCTCGGGG
>DASPQU010000105.1:0-2223 GCA_035624805.1 Binataceae bacterium (SeqCode)
CGCGGTGTAATCGGGAACCGGCTCGCGGCTCGATGTCGAATCCGCCGGATCGTGGCCGGCGATAACGTTGAGCATCATTGCAGCATCGCGAACCGTGCGTGTGATCGGGCCTACGTGGTCCATCGTGTACGCGAGCGGAATCACACCGTGACGGCTGACGCGGCTCCACGTCGGCTTCAGCCCGACGCATCCGCACAGCGCCGCCGGGATACGAATCGAGCCCCCCGTGTCGCTCCCGATCGTGATCGGCGCGGTGCGCGCGACAATCGCGGCCGCCGATCCTCCGCTGGATCCGCCTGGTATACGATCCAGCGCGTAAGGATTTCGTGCGATTCCCCAATGCGGATTCGACGACGTGACGCCGTATGCGAACTCGTGCAGATTGAGCTTGCCGAGCAGGACAGCGCCCTGCGCTTCGAGGCGCGTCCACGCGGTTGCGTCGAAATCGGGAACGAAGTCGGCAAGTATTTTCGATCCGCCCGTGGTTCGGATGCCGCGCGTGTAAAGCAGATCCTTGAGCGCGACCGGAACGCCGTGGAATGGCCCGCGCGATCGCCTCGCGCTGATGTCATCTTCGGCGCGTTTGGCGGCGGCGAGCGCCTCGTCGTGCGTTACGGTGATGTACGATCGCAGATGCTCGTCGAGCTCCGCGATTCGGCCGATATAAGCTTGTGTAACCTCGACTGGCGACAATTGCCTGTTGCGGATTTTCTGCGAGAGCTCGAACGCGTCGAATTCGAGAATTTCATTTGAGGCCATTGAATGATCCTCCGCGCCTTCGGTCAGGCTTTGCTCTTCGATTGAATAGCCGCCTCGGCGAACAGGTTCGAATATCCGAACGGCGGTTCGATGCCATCCAACCCCAGCCCTATCAACTGACGCGCCAGCGTAAGCATCGCGCCCGCAGTCCCGGCCATCGAGTCGGCGTCCGCGTCGGATACCTCGTAATCGAAAATGTCACGCGCCATCCGCTTGACCGTTTCTCCAGTGATTTGCGCCATGGAAATCTCCTCGCCGTCTCTCTATCAGCAAATCCCGATTTTGTAGAGTATCGGGAGATGGAGCGGTTTCGCCCACATGGGCGACAATGAAATAACTCGAACTGCGGCAATGCCGAAAGGAATCGAACGTGGACGCTGATCAGAAGACCAAACTCGTCGCCTTGCTATCGCAGCAACACCTCGGCGTGCTCATCACGTTGGGCGACACGTGGCCGACGGGCACGATGCAATCCTTCGCCGAAAACGACGCGCTCGATTTGATTTTCATCATGAACGGCGGTGCGGAGAAATTTCAGAATCTGAGCAAGCGCCCGCACGTGACGGTAGTGGTCGACAATCGCGACGTCGGCGATATTCCGAAATTCCAGGTCGCGCGCGTTTCCATTCAAGGAATCGCGAGCGAGATCCCGCGCGGCAGCGCCGATTGGGACGCAGCCAAAGCCGTGTTCCTCAAGAAGAATCCCTTCGAGGCGCCGTTCTTCAGCGGCGGCGACGCGCTGCGCATCGTGCGTATCAAGCCCAAGCGTGTCTCATACGCCGGCCCCGCCCACGACGTGTTCAAGACGGAGATGTAGGGCTAAGGACCCTCTCTCGGCGCTTCGCGCCGGCCTCTCCCCAACGGGGCGAGGCTAAGACCCATCGCGACTCGTCGTGGGATCCTCTCCCGGTTCGGGAGAGGAAGCCGCGAAGCGGCAGGAGAGGGTCAACAAGGGTGTCCGAATGGCTTCGAAGAACCTGCGTGACAATGCTCGACGTCTGCGCGCCGATTCGACCGATGCCGAAAAACGACTCTGGTTGCGATTGCGAGCAAAGCGCTTTGCACGATTCAAGTTTCGGCGACAGCCCCCTATTGGACCGTACATTGTCGATTTCTGCTGCCCGGTTGCGCGCTTGATCGTAGAGCTGGATGGCGGACAACACGGAGCATCGGAGCAGCAGATAGCCGATCGCGCCCGCACTCAATATCTGAACGAAAACGGATATCGAGTGCTTCGCTTTTGGAACCACCTGATCTTCGAGCACTTGAATAATGTGCTCGACGGGATCGCGGACGCGTTAAAGACAGCGGCCATGCCGAGCAACCAATAGTTACTTCACCACTTTACGCTCTCGCAAATCCGCGACGTTCGCAGCGTCGAAGCCGAGGTGCTCGCGCAGGACCTCGTCCGTATGTTCGCCGAGAACCGGGGCGGCACGTTCGATCGGCGCGGGCCTCGCGGAG
>DASPQU010000106.1:0-3867 GCA_035624805.1 Binataceae bacterium (SeqCode)
ATTGCGCTTTACCGACGCGTCTCGGATCGCGCGAGGATCTGGCACGACTGTTGCGCCGCTGAAAAATCGGATCGCGCTATTCGGATCGCCCTATGATGTCCATAGTTGCAAAGCTTCGCCGATCCTCAGGACAGACGATGACCGAGTACGCGATGATTCTCGCAACCGTCGTGATCGTCGGTTACGTCGCCTTCCAGCAGTTCGGCAATACGCTGGTGAACAAGCCGCTGGCCAATGTGGACCAGAAGATCGATGGAGCGCTCGGCGGTGGCGGAGGTGGCGGCGGTGGCGGCGACAGTAATTGAAAGAGCTCGCGCCCTGGTCGAAGCCCTAGTCCTCACGGCAATCCTTCGCATCTGAAATCTCCGAACATCTCTTCGCGGCGCAGCGCCTGGCACTTTGGACGTTGTGATGCTAGGACGACCTTGCAGCTCGCGCGATTCAACATCTGATCGCGCGTCTCGAGGGAGCTCGCCATGATTACCAAAGGCTGGGTGCTCGACAACGAAAATATCCGTCGTATCGAGGATCGGCTCGCGCAACCCGCTTTTCTCAAGGGCAGGATGTTCAGCGTGAGCTACCTCACGCGTCCCGAGATAGTACGAGAAGTCCTGCCGCCGCCGCTGGAACCGGCGAGCGAACCGTTGATAACAGTCAGTGTATGCACGTTCGGAGATTCGAACTGCGTGGGACCATTCGCCGGCGGCGTCGTTGACGTGGCCGCGAAATACAACGGCGTCGAAGCGAATCACTGCCTTGCGATGCCGATGTCTACCGATGTCGCGATAATTTTCGGCCGCGAGCTGTTTGGCGAGCCCAAGAAGCAGGCGCGCGTGATGCTGCAGGGCGATGGCGATGTGCTGCGCGGCTCGCTGGAGCGCTTTGGCGTACCCTACATCCAGCTTGAAGCGCGAATGACCGAAAACGTTCCAGTGACGGGGCCAATCGCGAGCGCCCGCTTTCATTTCAAATTCATGCACGCAGCGAACGGACGCGGCCTTGAATTCGACCCGATCCTGGTGCTGGCCCAGTTCCGCAACGAGGCGAAGGTCATCCGACGCGGCACGGGCAAGGTCACGTTTGCGCAAACGCGTCACGATCCGCTCAAGGAAATCGAGATCGTTGAATATCGCGGCGCGACTTACATGGAGGCCGACATCTACGCGCAGGCAAAAGCGATCGGCAAGGTCGAGGCGAGTCGATTTCTGCCCTACGCGTTTCAAAATATCGACGACTACGGCGCGCCGATCGAGATCAATCTCCCGCGCTGATCCAGGCAGGCGCGCGGCGGCTATTCGCGACGCGAGGGCGCGCCCTCCAGTCCGCGCAGCAGGTCCGATTTCGTGACGATTCCCTGAACTCGTCCGCCGTGCTCTTCGTCGACGACGATAAGCATCTGCGGCCGATCTTCGCGGACCAACAGCCGCAGCGCTTCCATCAGATCGCAATCCGCGCCTACCGTCGTCGGTTCATGTTCCGCGACCTCCCCGACCCTGGTATCCGCCCATCGATCGGGCGCGACGCGCGCCAGCGCGGCCATTGATACGAGTCCGCAGGCTTTCCCGCCATCCAGCACGGGAAAAAACGTGTGCGAATGATTGCCCGCGATGCTCGCCGCGAACGCCGCGACGGTCGTGTCTGCGGGCACGCCGACGACGCGACGCTGCATAACGTCGCCGACTTTCATTCCCGACAGCTCGGCGATCCTGGCCATCTCGTGGAGCCGCTGGTCGCCGGATACAGAAGCTTCGCCCGAAACTGCATACGCAACCGCCGCGCCGATCAGACTGGGCATGAGAAACGAATGATGGCCGGTCGTTTCGGCGACAAATACCACAGCCGTCATCGGAGCTTTGTATCCGCCCGCGATGAACGCGGCCATCCCGACCGCCGCGTAAAGGTCGAGAGCGCTGGTATGCACGACCGACTGCGCAAACGCACTGCCGATACATCCTCCCGCGAGCAGCAGCGGGACGAACATCGCGCTCACCCCGCCCGATCCGAGCGAGAAGATCGTCGCGCCGAGTTTGAACGCGGCGAAGGTCAATAAAAGCTCGGTCGGCAACGGACGCGAGAGAATTTCGCGCACCGCCTCATAATTCGGCCCGACCGGAATGAGATCCCCGGGATAGAGAGTAATGAACGTGAGGCCGCACAGCGCCGTTCCGATGCCGCCGACGAGGAGTTTGATCACATGAGGGACGGGCGCGGCGATAAAATAGGAGCGCACGCGACGAAACGTGATGTCATAGAAAATCGAAACGATTCCGATAATCAACCCGAGCAGCGCCGACCAGAATACATCGACAGTTTGGAATTTGGCGGCGCTGCTGCCGAAGGAGAACAACGGCTGCGCGCCGACAATGCTCACCAGTGTTGCATACGCAACAACCGACGCGATTAGCGAGGGCAATAACGCCTCGTGCGCCAGATCGTCCTTGTAGGGCATCTCCAGAGCGAAGACCAATCCCGTCAGCGGCGCACGGAATACCGCGGCCATCCCGGCGCCTGCTCCACTGATCAGCATGATCCTGCGATCGCGCGATTCCAGTCCGAATCGGCGCAGCTTGGTCCACAGCCAGGAGCCGATCGCGCCGCCGCCGTAAATGCTCGGGCCTTCCAGCGCCGCGCTCCCGCCCGATCCCACCGTCGTCACCGCGGCGAGCAGCTTCCAGAAGAAAGGACGCATATCGATATCGCCACCATGTTCATGGTAGGAGCGGACAATCTCTTCGCTCGAATGCAAATTGGGGTTGTCGGTGCACAGACTCATGATCACGCCGGTGAGGATGAATCCTCCGACAATGCCAGGGACAATCACCCAGTGGTTGGCGAGGTAACAAGGCAGCACGCGTATCCAGATGATGTCGAGAATCAACATCGCGATCGCGGTGATCGCAAGCCCGCTGATCACACCGATTATCGGCGCGATCACCAGCCATTTCTGGATGTCACGGGAGTAGGTTTCGGAAAGATCCTCACGGACCAGCGCCGTGTATCGACGCAGCGCAGGATGGTTGAAGATTTTCGAGTCGAGAATTGTGGTAAGAAATCGCGATGAAGAATGATTCAGTCGTCCCATTACCGGCCACACGCCCGGGTTTCAGTGTTATCGCAGGTCGGATCTGTGTCAGGACGGCACATTTTCGCAACGATAATGTGTCTTAAACGCCACGTCGGAAAAGCTGGGCGAAGAACCGAGATCAACGTACCTCGCTGAAAAAACGAGAGCGATTTCCGTGACAAAGCGTGTTCGACCGCGTAGGCGACTTTTAACGTCATGGTTTGCAAAGAAGAACTGTCTGCGATTATTAGCGACGGCAGCTAAACTATATCGCCAAAAAGGTGGCACGCCAATTGGATAGATTATCGGGGCTGCCAGCAGAAAAATCGACCTCAGGAAATGGACGAAATGACGCTCAAAGAACAGGAAGAGCGGCGGAGTCTCGACGGACTGAGAATCCTTCTTGTCGAAGATAACGCGGACCATGCCTTTGTCGCGTTGTCCGTGGCCAAGCAGGTCCTCGGTGACGGAATCGAGTTGATTCATGCCGAAAACGCCGAAGAGGCGGTCGGTCTCATCGGCCATTTCACCGAAGACGACCATCCCGATCTGTTCATGGTCGATCTTCGCCTGCCGGAGAATGGGGGATTCGCTGTTCTTTCGGCCGTGCGCGCGCAGGCGGCATGCAGCGACGTTCCGATCATCGTGATCACCAGTTCAGCCTACGACCGCGATATCGCCCACTGTTACGACTTGGGCGCATCCGCCGTTCTATGCAAACCGCTGTCCCGTGCAAAATTCCGCGAAGAACTCGCCCGAATTGGAGTGATTCCAGGCGGCAAGGCCGTCTTCGTTACTGTTAC
>DASPQU010000107.1:0-2008 GCA_035624805.1 Binataceae bacterium (SeqCode)
CTCGATCATCGCGAGCGTCGCTTCGAAATCCGCGTCGGAAAGATCTGCGCGCTCGGGATGCATTCCAAGCGCGGGATGGACGAACCCTCGATACGCCTCGGCGAGCGCGAGCACGCGACGATTGGAATCCGGCGACGATCCCACCGCGACGACGGCGTCCACACCCGCCGCGCGCGAGCGCTTGATCAGGTCCGAAACGTCGGCATACTGGTCAGCGTCGAGATGGATATGCGTATCGATCATCGCGTTGTGCGCCGCGCAAGGCGGCAAGGCATCCTTTATAACACCGACGGGCGTCGGGCGGCGATTTTGTCATGACCGAGCTTCGCGCGATGTGGCGCAATACGCGGATGATCGTGCTGTGCGCGATCTCGGCCGCTCTCTACGCCGCGGTTCTGGTGCCCTTCAAGGTCGTGCCGCTGATCCCGGGCGTCACCGAGTTGCGCCCCGCCAACGCGATTCCGATCGTATGCTCGTTCCTGTTCGGACCGGCGGCGGCGTGGGGCTCCGCGATCGGCAACATGATCGGCGATTTTTTCGGCGGCGTGTCGCCCGGCGACGTGTTCGGATTTTTCGGTAATCTCGTTTACGGATACATCCCGTACAAAGTCTGGATGATCGTGTCGGAGGGCGAGAGCCCCGTAATCCGCTCTCCGCTTGTCGCCGTCAAGTTTTTCTTCGCATGCATGCTCGCGAGCGTGCTCTGCGCCGACTTCGTGGGATGGGGCGACAATCTGTTGTCGCTGAGACCATTCGCGATGCTCGGCAACATCATTATTTTTAACAACATGGCGTCCGCGATGATCCTGTCGCCGTTCATCCTTGCGGCCGTCTATCCGCGCGTTCGCAAGGGTCGGATGCTGTGGCGCGAGATGATGCCCGAACTGACGGCGGCGCCGATGCCGCGTCGCGCCATCGGTCTTCTGCTGCTCATCGCGGGCGAGGCAGGAGCATGGATCACAGGCAATCTTCTTTCGACCGGATACTGGATTCCGAAGTTCCTTCCCGCGTGGATGGCCGCGCCGCCGTATGACAAATCGGTCGGCCTGGTTCTTGCGCCGTTCATGGCGATGGCGTGCGTCGGATTGTACTTGATGTGAGGGTGCCTGCGTCCAAACTGTCGGAGACTTCCGAGGCGCTGGTCGTCGACGGCGTCGGCTTCACGTATCACGACGGAAGCGCGCCCGCGCTCAAGAGCGTCAGCTTCACGCAGATGCGCGGAGAGGTGATCGGCGTGATGGGCGCGTCGGGCGCGGGAAAATCGACGCTCGCGAAATGCCTGAATCGAATCATTCCGGAGTTCGAAGGCGGAGATTTTCGCGGCGTGGTGCGGATCGCGGGACGCGAAATCGCGGAGATCCAGGTTCACGACCTTTCGCTCGAAATCGGGATGGTATTTCAGGATTTCGAGTCGCAACTCTTTTCCACAACGGTCGCGCATGAGGTCGCGTTCGCAATGGAGCAGGCGGGCGTCACGCGCGACGAGATGCGCACGCGAATCGCAGAGGCGCTCGATGCGGTCGGCCTTTGCGGCTTTGAAGAACGCGATCCATCGTCGCTATCAGGCGGACAAAAGCAGCGCCTTGCGATCGCGTCGGTGCTCGCGCTGCGTCCCCGCGTGATCGTGTTGGACGAGCCCACGACGGATCTCGATCCCGAAGGACGCGCGGAAGTCTTCGCTCTGCTTCGACGGATGCGCGAGCACGGGCTGAGTCTGATCGTGATCGAGCATGAATCGACCGAGCTGCGATCCTGCGATCGGCTGATTCTGCTCGCCGCGGGAGAAGTGGTCGCGCAGGGGCCACCGGAGACGATGCTCGCGCAACTCGATCTGCTGGAACGAAACGGCGTCCATCCCCCGAGCCTCAATCGCGCGCTTGCGCTGCTGGGAATCGACGGCAACGCACGCAACATCGACGACGCCGAAGCGATGGTCCGCGGCTGCTTTCCGAATCTGCCCCGCGTGCAACATATTGCCGATAAACCCGAGCAGGCAGTACCCGCCGCC
>DASPQU010000108.1:0-4565 GCA_035624805.1 Binataceae bacterium (SeqCode)
GCACGCGCCGAAAACGCGAGCGCCCCATTTGGCATCAAAAACGTTACACGGCGCCGGATTCGCGAAGATGCGCGATTTCCTCCCACGAATATCCCGCTTCGAGCAGGATCTCTTCGGAGTGTTGTCCGTGCTCCGGCGGAAGTTTCGCCTCCTTCGGTACCTCTCCGTTGATCGTGACAGGAGCGCCGCTGACGAGAACCTTGCCCGCGATCGGATGGTCCAATTCAAGGAGATACCCGTTAATGCGCGCCTGGTCGTTTTTCAGCATCGTGCGATAGTCGACCACCTCGGTCACGAGGATATCCGCGTCGTTCAGTTCCTTGAGCCATTCGGCGCTGGTGCGTTTGGGGAAAATCTCATCGAGCACCGCTTGGATCTTGTCGCCGTGGAAGTTGCGCACGACGTTGTCGCCATACTCGGGAATGTTTTCGAGATGCTGGATTCCCATGATTTTGCAGAACACCGGCCATCGCTTGTCGTCGACGCCCGCGATGCATATGTGGCCGTCCTTGGTCTGGTACGCGCCCCATAGGCCGTGCAGAAACTGATGGCCGCGGCCGGCGCGCTCGGGCTCCTGCCCGGTCAAGGAAGTGTAATCTATCTCCATCCCCTGCATCGCGATCATCGTTCCGTAAATCGACGCGTCCACGCGCTGCGCCTCGCCTGTTCGGTCGCGCGCGACCAACGCCGCAAGAATTCCAGACGCGAGGCTGAGCCCGCCGCAATGATCGGCGACGAAGATCGGCGCCGGCATCGGAGGATCTCCGGGACGTCCTGCCTTCGCCATGATTCCGCTGGCCGCCTGAGCGAGGGTGTCGCGGCTCGGGCGTCGCACCCAATCGCCCTTCGGCCCCCATGAGCTGCCCTGCGCGAACACGATCTTCGGATTGATTTTCTTGAGCTCCTCGAAGCTCAGGCCGAGGCGTTCCAGGACGCCGGGGCGATAATTGGTGACGAGCACGTCGGCGGCTTTGACGAGGCGTCGTACGATCTCGATTCCGGCGGGCTGCTTGAGGTCGATCGTGATGCTGCGCTTGCCGCGGTTCATCGCGATGAAGTAGTGCGAAATCGCCGCGTTCTTCACCTCAGGGCCGCCGATCAGCGCGGTCAGCATGAATCGGCTCAAGTCGCCGGTCTCGCGATTTTCAATCTTGATAACGTCCGCGCCGAGGTCGGCGAGAAACAGGGAGGCGAAAGGCGCCTGAATTTCCTGCCCTATCTCGACGACTTTGAGTCCCTCAAGTGCTCTGCTCATGATCGTTTTCCGCCATCAGATTTTTCACGGGATCCAGAAGACTCGCGCATTATCATGCTGAGGTCCGTGTCCCTTCCGGCTACCCGATCAGCAAAGAAAAGACAAACGTTTTGCCATTCGACGCCTGGCAAAATCGTGGCTAATCAGCGAGGCTCGACCAGGACCTTTCGTCTTCGAAATCAAGGGGCTAGAATTTTCGCGATTGCGGCCGCCGGATCGCGTTGCTGCGAGACAATTGGCCGAAAAAGGCGCCCTCCGCGTTGGCGGAGACCGCGCGCATGAGCCCTTCGAGACCGTTCGGAAACAGCACCAGCGGGAAGTCTCCCGTCTTTAATGCAGAGAGCATGGCTATTCTGACACCGTTGATCGTCGCGATGGGAGTGACGGTGTTTACGATTTTGAATCACGCGCTCGCTGTTTGGAGCGTGCTCCATTTCGTTCGTCGCGAACTTAGAGTCGGCTATGCAGGGACCCGCTTCTGGACTGATGTGCCGATCGTCGCCGGCGTTGTTCTGCTGGCGCTCATCGCGCACGTCGTCGACATCTGTATGTGGGCTCTGACGCTTGTTGTGTGTGGGGAATTTTCGCAGTTTGCCCCCGCTTTCTATGCTTCTGCAGCAAACTACACTTCTTTGGGCGACAGCAGCTCGGTTATATCTCCGTCATGGAAATTGCTCGCACCGCTCGAGACCGGCAACGGTCTGCTTATGTTCGGCATTTCAACGGCAATGATCTTTGCCGTGATTCAGCGATTGACACAGACGAGATTCGACAAGGAAGACAAGATGCCCCGTTCCGCCTGATGTCGGAAGTCCTGGAGCTGTCGGAAAATTGAAAGAGCGTCGAAGAGGTTGTGTTCGAGCCACACTAAATCTCGAGCCCTCGGCTTTCCACGACATCGCGCTTGGGTAAACTCGATGCGCCATGGAGTCGAGCATCTACAAATACCCCGACATCTTTCGCAGCGTGCATATGGAAAGCCCCGGCGATATCGAAGCGGAAACCGAGTTCCTGCGACGTGTATGGAGAGGCCATCTCGATCGCCGGCCGCGCCGCGTTCTCGATATCGCATGCGGGAATTCGCCGCACGGGCAGATTCTCGCGCGCGACGGGATCGAGGTCGTCGGCATCGATCGCAGTCTCACAATGATCGCGGCGGGGCGTCGCGAATCCCGCGGCCTCCCGATGCGCTTTTACCGTCGTTCGATTGCGAAATTCTCGATACCCGAGCGTCCGTGCGACGGCGCGTGTTTCATGTCGGAAACTTTTCCGGTGCTGACCGACAATCTGGCCATACTGGACCACCTGCGCAGCGTCGCCGCGGCGATGCGACGAGGCGGCATCTACTGCATCGATATCGACAAGATGGATGCGCCGCGGATGCCGCGCGAGCGTCGGCAGTGGCAACGGCGCACGGTCAGAATCGGCGATATCACAGTGAAAGTGCGGACGTTTCACCATCCGATTCCGTGGAACTCGGGCCTGCATTCGATTTACGAGCTCGAATGCGAAATCCATTTTCCGGATCGAATCGAAACGACGCGGGACGTAATCCCGATTCGCTATACGCTTCCGCCGACGCTTGAGCTTGCAGCGCAGGCGTCGGGCGTGTTCGAGATGGTCGCCGCGTACAGCGACCTCTCGATGGTCGAGCCGATGGCGGAGTGCCACGGACGATGGCTGGGTGTGCTGCGGAGGATTTAACTCGACCTGGAAATCGCGGTCACTCTTCCAGATGCGCGATATCGTCGAGCAGTTCCGGGCGCCAGGCTCGATCGCGGACGAGAATCTGGATCGATCCCAAATCGACGTGGGGCTCTGTCGCGATTAGTATGCTTACGATGGTGCGAATCACCCCGCGATGCGCGACGACGATCGCGCGGGCATCGTGTGACAGCGGTTCGCGATCGATTAGGTCGAGCATTCGCGTGAGGCCGCGCTCGATTCGACGCGCGAAATCGCCGCGATGCTCCCCGCTGGGATACTGATAATCGGATGCCGGCCGATTCAGATTCCATCGCGCGAACTCCTCGGGATGGCGCTCGCGAATCTCCTCGGCGGTAAGTCCCTCGAACAATCCGAAATCGACCTCTGCGAATTCGTCGAGAGTAGAGATTGCGCTTTCACCAGTGATGATTCGCGCGCTTTCGAGGGCGCGGATGAGAGGGCTCGAAAATATGTGCGAGAAGCGGCGGAATCCGAACCGCCCTTCGATCGCGCGACGCACTGACCGCATCTGCGCCCGTCCGAGATCGGAAAGGGCCACATCGTTGCGGCCGTGGTAGCGGATGCTCGATTCGTCCTCGGTCTCGCCGTGGCGCACCAGCACAAGCGTCAGGGCCGCATCCGGGGGCATCGCGGCTGCGCTAGTCGCCGACAGGATTCATCACCAGCCCGGTGATCAGCTTCGGATAAAAGTAGGTAGACTTTTCCGGCATCGTTGCCCCGGAGTCGCTGACCCGCTCGACGTCGCCGATCGTGGGCGGATTCATCAGGAATGCGCCGTCAGCCGTCGCGCTGCGAACCGCGTCGAGCGCCCCGCGCGCATCGATCGTGTATTCGATATTGCCTCCCGCCTTCACCGCTTCGGGTTTCATACCGAAGATGCGATCGAACACCAGCGCGTGCAGGACGGATACGTCGAGCTCCCGCACCGCCGGCGGCGCGCCGGGCAGGGCGGACTCGATCGCGCGCGAATCGCGCGGGCGAATTATCCACGGCTTGACGGCGCCACGCATCGCAACTCCGAGGCAGCCCCGCCCGCGCCGCGCAACTTCCGCGGCGAGCGCATCAAGGCTGTCTAGTTTCGAAATTTCGAAAGCCTCCCGCGCACGTTCCTCGAACGAAGCCATCGCACTCGGGTCGAGCTTTCGGACCAGTCGATGGGTCGGCAGGATCACGAGGCCGGGATCATCCGAGCCGACAAGCGTCATCATTGTATAGTCGTATGGACGCACAGCCGAGGGATTTCCCTCGGCTTCGCGGCGCGCGCGACGGTAGTTCAGCGCGGTTTCGTAGCGATGGTGCCCGTCGGCGATCAGGATACGTCCGGAATCGAGCGCGCGCTGAATCATCGCGATCTCGTCTGGAGCGTCAATCGCGCGAAGATGGTTTTCGATTCCGAGGTCATCGACGAATCGTGCTATCGGGGCACGCTCGGAAGCGTTGCAGATCAACTTGATCAGGTCAGGTCGATTGCCCGAATAGAGGCCGAATACCGAACTGACGTTGGTCTGAATCGCGGTCAGCAGCCTGAGCCTGTCCGCCTTCGCAGCCGGAAAGGTTTTCTCGTGCGGCAGGATTCGTCCCG
>DASPQU010000109.1:0-2612 GCA_035624805.1 Binataceae bacterium (SeqCode)
GGAGCGCAGCGGCAGGATACATACATGCGTAGCGCCGGCCTTCAAATGCCCGTCGATACGCTCGCGAATCTTCGCCTCAGTGCCCCATGCGACGATCGCGTCGACCAACCGATCGCTGCATCCGTCGGCGAAATCCTCGTCCTTCCATCCGAGGTTCTTGAGATTGTTGGTGTAGTTGGGAAGGCGCGGCACGTAGGTCTTCATGTAATCGCGCGCCGCCTTGCGCGCCTTGGTCGCGTCAGTATCGAGGATGACAGCCTGCGCGGCGCATATCCACGGTTTGGGACCGATAGCGGCGCGCACCTTCGCAGTATGCTCGGGCGGGACGAAATAGGTATGCGTCCCGTTGGTCTCCGCAGCGGCCAGCGCGAGCATTTTCGGATGCAGCGCGGCGATCACCACGGGCACGGGCTCCTTCGGCTGCGGCGCCATGTATAGCGCGCCCTTCATCTTCGCCAAGTAGTCCTTCATGTACGAGTACGGCTTGTCGTACGAATGGCCGCGCAGATTGGTCACCAGAGGCTTGTGGCTGACACCGATTCCGAGAAGGAATCGTCCGCCGGAAACCTCGGCGACGGTCTTGGACGCGGCCGACATCGTAACCGGATCGCGCGCCCATACGTTGGCGATTCCGGTTGCGATATTCAGCTTATCGGTTTTCGCCAGCATAAACGCGGCGTGCGCGAAGGGTTCGCGTCCGACGGCCTCTGGAATCCAGAAGGTGTTATAGCCGAGTTTTTCGACGGTCCGAGCGAACTCTACGGTATCGTTCGCCGGCATCGCATCGAGGAAGAACCAGACTCCGACTTTTCCGAGTTCCATAACGATCCTTACTAGTCGGAGCGCGTCGCGCTCACAAGCGTCAACGATATTCGCCTGTGGGTTAGTCTTGGCTTTGCCCTGTCTGTCATTCCCGCGCGCGTGTCTGGCGCGTGCGAGGAATCCCGGGAGCAGCGAGGTTTCGATACAGAGCCTTCCTACGGTCGTACAGCTCGGATTCCGGGATTCCTCACTCCGCAGGCTCCGTTCGGAATGACGGACAAGGTGGTCGCCCGAATCCGTGGAGCGCTCGGCGAGTCTTTCCGCGCGCGAGCATTCCGCGCTAGATTCGGCCAAATCAACGGCGAAAGGACGCGCGAGCATGAAAATCGGCCTGATGTTTATCACCTCCGGACCGTTCAGCGACCCGGATTTGTTCGCCCATTTGGTAACCACGGCCGAACGATGCGGCGTCGAATCGATTTGGAGCGTCGAGCATGTCGTGATTCCCGCCAATTACAAATCGCCCTACCCGTACTCGGCGTCTGGCAAGATCCCCGGCGGCGAGGACGTTCCGATTCCCGATCCTCTGGCGCCGCTCGCGTTTGCTGCCGCCATCTCAACAAAGATTCGGCTCGGGACGGGCGTCATCATCCTGCCGCAACGCCATCCGGTTTACCTCGCGAAGGAAGTCGCCACCATCGACGTGCTCTCGAAAGGCCGGATGATGCTCGGAATCGGCAGCGGATGGCTCAAGGAGGAATTCGACGCGGTCGGCGTGGATTTTCATCAGCGGGGAGCGCGCACCGACGAGTCGATTCTGGCGATGCGTGCGCTGTGGCGTGACAATCCGTCGACGTTCCACGGCAAGTTTTTCAATTTCGATTCCGTCAAATGCTTTCCGAAGCCGGTTCAGAAAAACGGCGTGCCGATTCTGATCGGCGGCCATTCGACGGCGGCGGCCAAACGCGCCGGACGCCTCGGCGACGGATTTTTTCCCGCGAGCGTCGAGCCCGAAAAGCTCAAGCCCCTGCTCGCGATCATGGGCGAAGAGGCGCGCAAGGCCGGACGCAATCCCGATCAGATTGAAGTCTCGTGCATGGGACGGCGAAGCGGCGAGACGGTCAAGGCGCTCGAGGATGTCGGCATCTCGCGGATGATTGTTCCACCGCCGGGATTGGACAAGGATGCTGTCACCCGCGGTCTGGAAAAGCTCGCGAGTGATGTAATCGCGAAAAGTTGATCCTCGCCCCGTCGGGGAGAGGACGGCGCGAAGCGCCAGGAGAGGGTCAGTTTTTGAGCGCGTCGCGAAAATCGCGACGCGCGATTCAAGTAATCGCGCGCAAATGATGCGTGGTGAATGAGGACCCTCACCCGCGGCAACAAATGCCGCGACCTCTCCCTGACAGGGAGAGGTTATGAAAAAAGCAGGCTCTTGCGCGGAGGGCGGTTTCGATGCGAAGCAATGAGCAACACTCATCGCAAGGACGCCGTCAAAAGTGGCCGAACAAAATGATCGCGATCCGCTAATCGTACGCCATGAGCCTCCGCTCGGATGGCTCATCTTGAATCGTCCCGAAGTCCGCAACGCGCTCAACTTCAAGACCTGGGTTCGTATCGCCGAAGGGATGCGCGAGCTCGATGACGATCCCGATGTCCGTGTCATCATCATGCGCGGCGCGACGCCCGAGGCGTTCATCTCCGGCGCGGATATTTCCGAGTTCCCCGCGATGCGCGCGAACGCCGCGCAGGCGCGCGCCTACCGCGACGCGCCGAATCGCGCCGTCGTGTCGCTGCTCGAATCGCCCAAGCCTGTAATCGGGATGCTCTCGGGCGTGTGCATCGGGGGCGGC
>DASPQU010000110.1:0-5828 GCA_035624805.1 Binataceae bacterium (SeqCode)
CGTCATCCGCTCGGCCGCGACGCGGCGCGAATTGGAATCGTCACCGAGGCGCATCGGGGGTTTGTTCTCGTGAAAACGCCGATCGGAGGCGATCGTGTTCTGGACCTGCCACTGGGCGAATCGTTGCCGCGAATCTGCTGACGGGAAACCCGCGAGGAAGTGAAAAAGCCGGGAAGCGATATGGCGCAACTGGAAAGCATCCTGGCTGACGGCAAATACGATAGGCGCGCCATCGCGGCCGCCCGAGTGCGAGTCAGTGGAGTCGTTCAGGGCGTGGGTTTCCGGCCGTTCGTATGGGCTCTTGCGACGCGCCTGGGGCTGGCGGGTTCTGTTGCCAACGACGCGCGCGGAGTCGAGATCGAAGTCGAAGGCCCAAGTGACAACATCGTTCGCTTTCTCGACGCGCTGACTCGCGAGGCGCCGCCGTTGGCGATTATCGAAGATGTCGCCGCAGAGCTTCTCGCGCCGGCGTATCGCAGCCATTTCGAAATCGTTGAAAGTCGCGGCGAGGGCGAGCGCCAGACGCTTGTCTCGCCGGATATCGCTACGTGCGTCGACTGCGTCCGCGAGATTTTCGATCCACGCGACCGACGCTATCGATATCCATTCACGAACTGCACCAACTGCGGGCCACGCTTCACGATTATCCGCGACGTTCCTTACGATCGACCTTCGACGAGCATGGTCGAATTTGCGATTTGCCCTGATTGCGCGCGCGAATACGCCGATCCTGCGAATCGGCGATTTCATGCTCAGCCCATATGCTGCCCCGCCTGCGGTCCGACGCTTTCGTTGCGCGATCGGGACGGGAAGGTCATTGCGGGCGATCCGATCAGCGCGACTGCGGAGCTGCTCCGCAACGGAAAGATAGTCGCGATAAAGGGTCTGGGTGGATATCACCTTGCGGCGCTGGCCGCCGACGAGAGCGCAGTCGCAACGCTGCGCTCGCGCAAGCATCGCGAGGACAAACCGTTTGCGATCATGGCGGCGAATCTCGAATCGGTGCGGGGACTGGCGCAAACGTCTGCGCTTGAAGAGAAGATGCTCAGCGGACCGCGGTGCCCGATCGTACTCTTACGGCGACGAATCGACGCCGAGCTGGCGCCGTCGATCGCTCCCGGCAATTCGTCCATCGGCGTGATGTTGCCGTACACTCCCTTGCATCATTTATTGTGCGATGAATTCGGAGCGCCCTTCGTCCTCACGAGCGGCAACGTCTCCGACGAGCCGATCGCGTATCGCGACGACGACGCGTTTTCGCGGCTGCGCGACATCGCGGACGGGTTCCTGACGCACGATCGCGCGATTCATATTCGCGCTGACGATTCAGTTGTGCGGGTTGCCAACGGGCGGGAGACTCCGATCCGCCGTGCGCGCGGCTATACGCCCCAGCCGCTGATTCTGCCGTGGTCAGTCAAACGCCCCATCCTCGCGACCGGCGCGGAATTGAAAAGCACCTTCGCTTTGGCGAAGGACCATTACGCGTTCGTATCGCAGCATATCGGTGATCTCGAGAATTTCGAGACGCTGCGCTCGTTCAGCGAAGGTATCGAGCATTTTCGGCGCCTCTTCGATATAAAACCGAAGGTTGTCGCCTGCGATCTCCATCCTGACTATCTCTCCACGCGCTATGCACGCCGGATGAACGACGTCGAAGTTATCGACGTCCAACATCATCACGCGCATATCGCATCATGTCTTGCCGATAACGGCGAAGAAGGGCCCGCGATCGGCGTCGCATTCGACGGCCTCGGCTACGGAGTTGATGGGACAATCTGGGGCGGCGAATTCCTGATTGCCGACCTCGCGCGATTCGAGCGCTTGGGGCATCTCAGGGCCGTCCCGATGCCAGGAGGAACGGCGGCGATAAAGAATCCGTGGCGGATGGCGGCGGCGTATCTCGATGCCGCGTACGGCGACGCGATTCCCGCGCTCGCCGTCGTAGCACGCCATCGGGATCGGTGGGCTTCTGTCGTCTCGATCGCGCGCAAGGGCGTAAATTCGCCGCTCACGTCGAGCGCGGGACGATTGTTCGACGCTGTCGCAGCGATTGTTGGCGTACGTGACTCCGTCAACTACGAAGGGCAGGCTGCGATCGAACTCGAACAGCGCGCGTCGACATCGGAGATGAATTCATATGCGTTCAGCATAGAGCAGGGCACGGAGATCGTCGTCGATACGATAGAGATGGTGCGCTCGATCGTCGACGACATCGGGCGTGGCGTCTCCGCGGACATAGTTGCGGCGCGGTTTCACAACACGGTGTCGCGGATCGTCGCAGAAACATGCGATGCAATCCGGACGCGCTGTGGATTGAAGACGGTAGCCCTGAGCGGTGGCGTTTTTCAGAATCAACTCCTGCTCGCGCGCACGAATGCCGCTCTCGAACGCAAAGGGTTTCGCGTGCTGACCCATTCGCGTGTCCCGGCAAACGATGGCGGCATCAGCTTCGGGCAGATCGCCGTTGCCGCCGCGCGCGATCGCAAGGGCTGAGCGATGCACGAGCTCGCGATAACCGAAAGCATTGTTGCCGGAGTGAGCGAATGCGCGAACGGGTCGAGGGTGATTCGCGTGACGCTTCACGTCGGCAAGCTCTCGGGGGTTGTTCCTGACGCGGTTCGGTTCTGCTTCGATGTTTGCTGCAAGGGGACGGCGCTCGAAGGTGCGGAACTTCAGATTGTGGAGATTGAGGGGCGTGCGCGATGCCGGGACTGCGGCCTCGAGATTCAAGTCACCAATCTAATTGCGCTGTGCGCTTGCGGCAGCGTAAACCTCGAAGTCCTTAGCGGCGAAGAGCTGAAAATCAAGGAAGTGGAGGTCGTTTGACGATGTGCTCGACGTGCGGATGTTCGGATCACACTCACGCCACGATCACGGACCTCGAAGATTCGATTCCGCACGCGCACGACCGCGAGCATCATCACCGGCACGATCATGTTCACGACCACGAACAGCATCAGTCGGGCGAAGGCGCAGAGCCAATACCGCGAACGATCGAGCTCGAACAGGACGTGCTCGCAAAAAACAATCTCATCGCGCAGCGGAATCGGAACTGGCTCGACTCGAGAGGGATCGTCGCGTGCAACCTGATGAGCTCGCCGGGCGCGGGAAAGACAACTTTGCTGGAGCACACCATCGGAGACCTGGCGAGAGAAATTCCTATATCCGTGATCGAAGGCGATCAGGAGACAACGCGGGATGCCGAGCGTATCCGCGCGGCAGGATGCCGCGTCATTCAAATTAACACCGGCGCCGGATGCCATCTTGACGCCGAAATGTTGTCAAAGGCTTTCGAGCGACTCGATCCACCGGCGCGGTCGCTTTTGATGATCGAAAATGTCGGCAATCTCGTATGTCCGGCCTTGTTCGATCTCGGCGAAAGCGCGCGCGCCGTTATTGTCTCGGTCACGGAAGGCGACGATAAGCCGCTTAAGTATCCGCATATGTTCCGCGCCGCCGACCTGATCATTCTCAACAAGACCGATCTGCTTCCCTACGTGCCGTTTTCAGTCGAGCGATGCCTCGAAAACGCACGTCGTGTGAATCCGAAGCTCAGCGTCATCCAGGTTTCCGCGTTTCGCGGCGACGGCCTCGATCGGTGGTACGCGTGGATTCGCGAGGAGATGAAGTCGGCTGTGCCGGCGCGTGCGTGAAGGACCCGTCCGGGACGGCATGAGCGAAGACAGAATCGATCGGCGCGCCGCACTCCTGGCCGTTGCACTCGTTCTTATTCCCGTCGTGTTCAACGCGGTCGCGTTGCTGCCTGAGTTGCGCCCAATCCCACGTATTAATGACGAGTCATGGCATTACGTCTTCATCCAGCGCGCGAATGCCGCGATCTCCGGAGGGGCAAACCCTTTCGATCCCTGGATTCCCGAACTCGAGTGCGGATTTCCCTATTTCACGTATTATCAGCATCTGCCGCATCTTGCGGTCGTAGCTTTGAGCCGCCTGACGTTTGGCCACGTCTCGCTGATCGAGATGTTCTGCGTTGTTCGTTATCTCCTACTGGTCGGATTTCCGCTGACCGTCTACTGGTCGATGCGGACGATGGAGTTTTCGATCCCGGCTTCGGCGACCGGGGCGGCGTTTTCTTCTCTGATCGCGGCGCCGCACGTGATGGGCTTCGAGTACGAGAGCTACCTCTGGAACGGATGGGGCCTCTACACGCAGTTGTGGGCGATGCATCTTCTGTTCATCGTCACGGCCTGCTTTCAGCGACTGCTGATACGCGGCGTGGGAGTTGCGTCGGCTGTTGTCGCTTTTGCGATACTCGTAGTGTCGCATCCGTTCTATGCGGGTATCGCCGTGTTAATGGCGATCGTATTGGTCGCCGTAGATTCTCTCGAAGCGACGCCCTGGTTAAATCGAATCGTCCGGCTTCGCAGCGGCTCGTTTCGACTGGCGCTGGCCGGCGCTACAGCGGCACTCATCACCGCTTATTTCTGGATTCCGTTTGCCCTGGGTATAGCGAATTTTCGGCTGGTCGCCCTGCCCGGGATGATCAATCGATCGGCCGGGCCCGGGCCGGATGCCTGGGTTTTGACTCTCCGCGGACAACTGCTCGATAACGGCCGCCTGCCGATTCTGGTTCTGCTTGTGGCGCTTGGAATTGCATCGGCGATCGTCAGCCGACGCAGAACGACATCGCGCATCGCGGTCGCCACGTTTCTATTTTGGACGGTTCTCTATCTTTTGGTGCCGGAAGTCCTGGGCCGAATTTCGGGGCAACTTCCGGGAGGAAAGCGCTTCATAGCGCCGGCCCAGATGTCCGCGATTTTCCTGATTGGAATCGCAGGCGAACAGATATGGTCGCTCGCATCGCGTTTCGGAAGAACATCGCAGCCGATTGTAACGGGAGCGGTGCTCGTTGCGCTGATGATTCCGGCCGTTCGCGAGAGATACGGCGTCTACAGTGTCGATGCGGAAAAGATCTCGCGATTTTCGAATCTCAGCGAGGATACGAACTGGCGCGATATCGTCGCGACGCTCAAATCGATGCCGCCCGGGCGGACCTACTTCAAGCTCAGCGAGCAGCGTGTCGCAGGATTGGTAACAGTCTCGCGGGTGCTTCTCTACGACGATATCGAGACCTTGCAGTCGGCGTCAGGGCTCTCGCTCAATGCTGGACTGCAGTTGATGTTCGACGATCAGAACCCGTCCGACTACGACACGTTCAATATCAGATATGTTATCGCGTTGCCGCGCTTCGAAATCCCGCCCTTCCTGACGCTGGTTAAGGCGAATTCGTCGTTTGCGCTCTATCGCGCCGACACCACCGGCTACGCTCGATTCGTGAAACTGGAGGACGTGGAGATTTCCGGCCGTTTTCGTCAGGCGCAGGAATCCATCCTTCGCGAGCAGCAGACCTGGCTGATGAGTGATGAACCTTGGCGCGCCGTCTATAGGCGCTGGATCGCACGATCGCTGGGGCTCGATCGGCCCTCGGAGGAAGTAAAAGAATTTCCCAGCGACGCCGCTGTGCTTGACGAAAATGTCCGCGCGGGACGATTTGTGTTTCATGTGGACTGTAAGGCGCCATCCAACCTTGTAATCAAGTCCACGTACAATCCGAACTGGCGTGTAACCGTCGACGGGCGCGATCAGCCGATGTTTGCGGTATCGCCGTATTTTCTCGGCGTCCTCGTGCCGGCGGGTAAACACGAGATCGTGGCGGAGTACCGATCGACTTTGCTGAAGAAATTCCTGATGGCTCTGGGAGTTCTAGTGACGGGATGCGTTTTGATTTTCCGAAGGCGGCTGGACGCTCTAACAACACTGAGCGCAGGCACGGGTCTGAATCAGAGTCTACGCAGTCCCTGAATGTA
>DASPQU010000111.1:0-6540 GCA_035624805.1 Binataceae bacterium (SeqCode)
CCGCTTTTCCGAGCCGACTCGAAAGGCCTATTTGCAAGCCGCGCGGGGGATCGTGAACGACGACGACAAAGACATCGCCGCCGCGATGGTGAGGCTGGGCTATCTGGGTCGCGACCAGAATCCGCGTCCGCTTGTCGAGGCGGTGCGAATTATGTTCGAGCCGCTGTTCGAAGATCGCGAGTGGTCTCCCAGCGATTACGACACCGTTGGCAAGGCGCAACGCGTCGGAGAGCTCGCCTTCGAGCATAAGCTCTATCGATCGCCCGACCACAGCGTATTTCTCTTGCGCGCGCTGATAGGCCTTGAGGGCATCGTTCGCCAGCTCGGCGTCAAGGAAAACTATCGCAGAGTATTCGTGCAATGCGTCGAGCGGGCGTCGCGATAACCGCGCAGGATCAGTCCGACAATCTCCTCGACGCGCTCCAACGCCATCGCGACCATCATTTTCGCCGCATCCGCAGCCGCCGCGTCACCGGCGAGAAAAGCGCGCTCGATTTCATCGACCAGGTCGGATTCTGCGCCGCATTCACCGCCGGTCTGGGCATCCCATGTCTGCGCGAGGCGATTTCCGGCGAGCGCGAGCCGGTGCTTCCGGAGCACATTCAGCATGACTATGCGATCGGGATGACGTGGCGGCTGAAGGACTCCATCGCGGAGCGTCGTCTCGCTTATTACGGCAAGGTACTCGCCGGGCGTCCGAGTTTCATCGCGACCGAGATGCTGGGTGCGTTCCTGCGATTGCGGCTCAAGGCCGGCGGATACTTGGCGCTCTATCGTGACGGACATCTGAGTCATTGCGCAAAGCTGATAATGGACGCGCTCAGCAAGCGCGGTCCCGCGGAAACAAAGGCGCTGAAGCTATCGAGCGGCTATGCGCAGGCGCGCAATCGTGGGGAATTCGATCGCGCGATGAAGGAGTTGCAGGAGAAATTTCTCGCGCTCAAGGTCGAGGAGCGATACGAGCCGTTCACGTACGTGTGGGACACGATGGCGCATCGATGGCCGGATGCGATTAGCGAGAGCCGCGAGCTGACGGCGCGCGAGGCGGCGTATCGCGTGGTCCGGCGCCATTTTGAGATTGCGGGGTTCGCCAGCGAGCGCGCGCTCGGACGAGTGCTCGCGATCGATGCGAAGCTGGTGGACGCGGCGACGCACCGCCTGGATCGCGAGAAGATCATTTCTCGAAATCGAAAGATCGCCGGCCTCACCGGCAGCTTCGCGATTCTGCGCGAATATGATCGAGCCGCGCAATGAGCGCCGTGATGGCGCGCGATTTGCGCTCGGTTGTCGCAAATCGCGTGACATCCGGAAACCCGAACTACCACTGCTCGTAGCGAACGGAGCGGCGCTCGTATCCTGCCGAGCGAAGCATATCGCGCAGCCGCGATACGCTCTTGCCGATACCGCAGATATAAAACTGGCGCGTGCGATTTGCGTCAGCGTCAATCCATCGGTGTCGAACGATTTCTGCCAGACGGTCGTATAACGATTCGCGCCCTTCGATCGTTGTTTCGAAACGGAAACCGCAGTCACGTGTCGCGGTTTCTTCCAGCTCGGAGCGATACAGAATCCGATCCGGCGTCGACGCGCCGTATAGCAGGAAAATCGGGGCGTGGCCCTGCGAACGCGACGCGCGTCGAATCATCGGGCGAATCGGAGCGATCGCAGTCTCCTCGGCAATCATTACAGTTTCGACAGACGGCGCGCCCTCCATCACGAACAGACCGTACGGTCCCGTGAAATCGATCGAATCGCCCGCTGCTCGATCGAACAGCCAGGGCGTCCCGCGTCCGTTCGCGACGCGGTTGAAACACATCTCGAACATCGAATCGCTCTCCGGGTCCGACGCGATCGAATAGGCGCGCGTAAGCGTCTCGGACTGCAGCGGAATCGAAAGCGAGACGAACTGGCCGGGCGTGAACTTGAGCGGACCGCCGGATGTAATTCGCAGGAACAGGGAGCGCGTGTCGGAGTTGTGATTGAAAATCCGGTCGACGATCGCGCGCCTCAAGTTGCGCGCCGACGCCTCCGATGCGGAACGCCCGGCCATGATCCCAAACTAGTCCTCGGTTCGGCTCTCGCTTACCAGATTAACCGTGAAACGCGGGACCACGATCGTCACCTCGGCATCGGGATCCGTAATCACCGCCTGACATCCCAGGCGCGAAGTCGGCGTCAGCCCGGGCGCGCGGTCGAGCATATCTTCCTCGTTCTCCTCGGATTCGCTCAGGCTCTTCATCCCGCCCTTGACGATCACGTGGCAGGTCGTGCACGCGCAATTGCCGCCGCACGCGTGCTCCAGATGGATTTTGTGGCCGAGCATGATGTCGAGAATCGAGCCGGGGCGGCCGTCGTGATGGAACGGCGCGTCGGCGGGACTAAACTCGATCACCCGCTCAGGCTCTCCGGATTCAAAAATGATTCGCAGCTTCGCCATGTGACTCAGGTTAATCCAGCATATGCGGTCATTCGTCCGAGCGAAACCGGAGCCCATTTACGAACCTTGACTTTCGCCGTATTTTCGCCCAGTATGGAGCGATAGCGGCAGCTTAGGAGCGGCGACTATGGCGATGCTGACAAAGCGGCAGAAACAGATGGCCGAATATCTTGAAAGCTATATCAACGAGCACGGCTACGCACCGACGCTTGCCGAGGTCGGCCAATACTTCGGTCTCTCATCGCTGGCCACCGTGCACAAGCATCTTCGCAACCTCGAACAAAAGGGCGTGATCAAGCGCCAGCACAATCACAGCCGCGCTCTGGAGGTCTCACAGGCGCAGCGACGCGCCCCCCAAACGCGCGAGTTGCGGTTGCTCGGCCGGGTAGCCGCAGGTCAGCCGATTGAGGCCGTCGAGGGCCAGGAAACGATCGCGGTCCCTGACGAGTTCGTCCGGCGCGACGATACGTTCTGTCTGCGCGTCAAAGGCGAGTCGATGATCGAGGACGGAATCCGCGACGGCGATTACATAATCGTCGAGGGTCGCCAGAGCGCCAACAACGGAGAAACCGTCGTCGCACTGCTCGGAAACGAGGCCACTGTAAAACGCTACTATCGGGAGGCCGACGGCACAGTCAGATTGCAGCCTGCAAATTCCGCGATGGAACCGATTATGGTCGGCGGGGGCGATCTCCAGATTCGCGGTGTCGTGGTCGGCTTGATGCGGCGCTATCGATAAAGCGGCTGTAGCGCGGAGCGCGATTCTTTGGCTGCTGCCGGATAAGGCAGAGCCCAGGTGTTTCGGCTCGGCGCGATTTGGGAGCAAGGGATCGTAACCTGGAATCGAGTGCCGGCGCCCTCTCCGGTCTGAATATCGATCCATCCGCCGAGCATCGCTAGGTTTCGTTTCACCACCGACAGACCCAACCCCAACCCGCGATGAGCCCGCGTGTTGGTTTTTGATCCCTGCACGAAATGGTCGAAGATGCCGTCGATAATGTCGGCGCCGATGCCAGGCCCCGTATCGGAAACCGTTATCACCAGAGTGCCGCCTCCCTCCAGCGTGGGACCCGATGCCATGGAGATAGTCACGCTGCCTGACGCTGTAAAACGCACCGCGTTGATTGCAAGGTTCGCCAAAATCGCGCGAATGGCTCTACGGCTGACACGCACATGTCGCGGCGCAGCCTCAATATCAACGCGCAGTTCGAGGTCCTTGGAGTGGTTGGCGGCTTCGAGAAGCGGCATGATCTCGTCTACCAGTTCGGAAAGGTCGACTTCTTCGTCTAAGTCCTGGTCGACCATCGCGAAATCCATGACGTTCTCGACCGTATGTGCGAGGCCGAGCGCGTTCACATTCATCCGGGCGAGGATTTCGCGTGAAGCAGCTCCCGGAGAGCGCACCATCTCATCGCGCAGCATGTCGAGGTAGCCGAGGAAGATTTGCACCGGCGTGCGCAATTCATGTGCAAGATTGGCGAGAGCGTCGAGCTCCAAATGGCGGCTTTGCCGTGCTCGTTTTGTCCTTCGCCCGCTGAACAACGACGCTATTGTCTGCTGTCCGAATACTCCCACGTCTTCCCCCGTCTTCGCTATCGTGTCTAACAAACTGTCAACATTTCAGCCGAACGGTTTGAAGGTAGCGAAGGAGACGCGAAAGAAGAATTGGAAAACCACTTAGAGAGATAAGGAAAAGTACCTAGTTGCGGAAAGAAGATTTCTTATGCGATGCAAATCGGGACAGTTGAGGTTTGTTTTCTCCCTTCTGCGCCCATTTTCGAACGTAATAGCTCAATCGCGGGGCGTCTTGATCCGCGACTAAATTCGTATCGCGTTTTGATCGGAAGAAACTTAAAGAAACGAACGTCGCCGCGGGACTCAGCAGCAGCGCGTGGGACCGTCGTGACGCTTGTGCATGGCGGATTTGACAGCCGCGATTCGCTCGGCGTGCGTCATGCCATGCAGCGCGCCATTTGTAATTCCGCCCGAGTTGAACCTTCTCAATTCAGCCGCGACCTGCGCAATCGCAACGCGGATCGCCGCACCCAACCGATCAAGCTTGCGCGTGCGCTTCATGCGGCCTCCTGCCGGGCGCGGGCGCCGGCCGGAATTCGATTCGACAGCACGTTTATCCAGATGCGGGCCGAATCGCACAGAATCACGACAACGGCGACGATGAAGATCGCGCTCATAAACGCATCGATATAGTCGTTGCGCACCAATCGCTGGATTTCATACGCGCGTGCCGCCGTGGTCGCAGGCAGCGCCGTCTCGGCGCTCAGTTTCGCAGCGTGGGCGAGGAATCCGATATTCGGGGCAGAGCTGAGAATCTTCTCCACACCCGCGGTCATCGTAACCGCCACCAGCCATCCCAGCGGCAGGAGCGTAATCCATGCGTAGCGCGCTTTGCCCCCGCGTATGAGCGCGCTGGTTGCGACACACAGCGCAATCGTCGCGAGCATCTGATTTGCGATACCAAACAGCGGCCACAGCGAATTGATTCCGCCCAGCGGATCGGTCGCGCCGCTATATAGGAAGTATCCCCACGCCGCGACCACGACGGCCGACGTGACCACAATGTTTGCGTAACTCGAATCGTCCGAAAACGAATGCCACACCTTTGCGAGCAGGTCCTGAAGCATAAAACGCGCGACGCGCGTGCCGGCGTCGAGCGTGGTCAGGATGAACAGCGCTTCGAACATGATCGCGAAGTGATACCAGAGCGACATCACTGCGCGCCCGCCCAGCGAGTGTGCGAAGATTTGCGCCATCCCGACCGCGAGCGACGGTGCGCCTCCTGTGCGCGCGTAAAGCGACGCCTCTCCGACCGCTTCGGCGAGTTCCTTCATGTGCGCATCGCTGACCGGAAATCCCCATGACGAGATCGTCGAGCAGGCTGCCGCTCCCGTGCCCACGATTCCGGCCGGACTGTTGATCGCGAAATACACCCCGGGCTGAAGCATCACCGCCGCGATCATCGCCATCACCGCGACGAACGATTCCATCATCATCCCGCCGTATCCAACCAGGCGCGCGTCGGTTTCCTTTTCGAGGGTTTTGGGAGTCGTGCCCGACGCGATTAGCGAATGAAATCCCGAGATCGCGCCGCACGCCACCGTGATAAACGCGAATGGAAAAATCTTGCCGCCGAACACAGGACCGTTGCCGTCGATAAACCGGGTCAGCGGAGGCATCAGCGCCGGAGGATGAATCGCGATGATTCCGAGCGCGAGCGCCACGATGGTGCCCAGCTTGATGAAGGTCGAGAGGTAGCCGCGCGGAGCGAACAAAAGCCAGATGGGCAGAATCGACGCGAGCATCCCGTACGCGATAATCCAAAGCGCGAGCGACGGCGCTTCCATGTAGAACAGCCGCCCCATCCCGAGCGCGTCAACGTAGCGACCGCCTGCAACGGCAAGAAGAATCAGCGCGACGCCGATCACGCTGCCTTCGATCAGGCGCGCGGGGCGCAGATGCGTCATGTAGACGCCGACAAACATCGCGATTGGAACGGTCGCGGCCACCGTCGACGTGGCCCATACGCTGTGCTTCATCGCGTTGACGACCACCAGGCCGAGCACCGCGATCAGAATCACCATGATCAGCAAGACACCGGCCAGCGCGGTCAGGCCGCCGACCAGTCCGATCTCGTCGCGCGCAAGGTTGCCCAGCGAGCGGCCGTCGCGCCGCAGTGAACATCCGAGGATTACGAAATCCTGCACGCAGCCGCCGAGCACCGCACCAAAGAGAATCCAGATGGTCGACGGCAGGTAACCAAACTGGGCGGCGAGCACCGGGCCGACCAGCGGTCCCGGCCCGGCGATGGCGGCGAAGTGGTGGCCGAAGAGAATCCATTTGTTGGTGGGCTCGAAATCCAGGCCGTCGCGCAGCCGTTCGGCCGGCGTGGCGCGCTGGTCGTCGAGCGCCATTACGCGCGCCGCGATGAATTTGGCGTAGAACCGGAAACCGACGGCATAGGTGCAGGCGGCCGCCACCACCAGCCAGATGCTGTTGATGGGTTCGCCGTGATTGAGCGCGATGCCGCCCAGGCAAAAGGCCCCCAGGATGGCGACACCGGCCCACAGGAGGTGAGCGAAGAGTTT
>DASPQU010000112.1:0-5710 GCA_035624805.1 Binataceae bacterium (SeqCode)
TTCAGGAATCGTCAACCTGGCGCGCAACATCGGTGCGAGCGTCGGCATTTCGATGGTGACCACGATCGTCGCGCGACGCACCCAAACGCATCAGAGCCGGCTCATCGAACACATAACGCCGTACAGTCTCGGGATGGACAAGCTTCTCACGGGTCCCGGATCGTTGATAAATCGGGGCGCTCCAACGCAGCAATCCTACGGTATGCTGTACGGCCGGGTTATCGAACAGGCTGCGACGAAAGCATTCGTTGATGCGGTGTGGGCGATGGCGATCGTCGCGTTCGTGATGATTCCGTTCGCGATGATGCTCCGGCGCGCCGCCCCCGGCGCCCTCCGCATCGGCGCGCACTAAATGGCGCGCGTCCTGCCTCGAATCTGATCGTGGCGAAAGCATCCGACGAGATGATCGTTGACCATCCCCACGGCCTGCATGAATGCGTAGCAGATCGTTGTGCCGACAAAATTGAATCCACGCGCGCGGAGGTCCCTGCTCATGGCGTCGGATTCCTTGGTATGTGCGGGAACGTCTCGCATCGCGCGCCATCTATTGTGTATCGTGCGACCGTCGACGAAGCGCCAGACGTAAGCGTCGAAGCTCTCAAACTCGTCGCGAACAGCGAGAAACGCTTTCGCGTTCGCAATCGCTGATGCAATCTTGAGCAGATTGCGAACAATGCCGGGGTCGCTCATCAGCCGTGTGACGTCCCGAGCACCGAAACGCGCAACTGAGACCGGATCAAATTCTGAAAATGCGCTTCGGTAATTCCGGCGTTTTCTGAGGATCGTGTCCCAGCTTAGTCCCGCCTGAGCGCCTTCAAGGATAAGAAACTCAAACAGCGTCCGATCGTCGTGGACCGGCACTCCCCATTCCACATCATGGTACGCGCGCGACAGCTCGTCGCGCGCCCACGGGCATCTGGTCGGCTCTGACGCCGAAGATGCCTCTCGCTCAGGCTGCGCCGGCTGCTGCGCTTTGGGCACGTGATTCCTCGTGCGCAGTCGCGCGACTTCTTAGCTCGTCGAACGCCTCGTCGACGAAGAGCTTCATCACCGCTACGTCGGGTATCAGATTGGGCGCTGCGGACATCCCGAAATACAGATTCTGGTTGTAACTCAGAATCGCGACGTTATATCCGAGCGTAGCGCCGAGCGGGACAAGCGGAAGCTGATCCAGGCATCGATGGCCCAGCACGTACTGCGGCACCTGCACTCCCGGAACGTTGGTTGCGATGAAATTGATCCCGAGCGCCGGGAGTCCAAGGCCCTGCGGGCTGGGCTTGTACCCCGTGAGTTTGAGCAGCGACGACGCCGCATCGATGGAGAACGTTGCGACGCGTGACACCGCTGCGAGCATGCTCGGCGGGATCGCGTCGCCCATCGACATCAGACCGTCGAGAGCCTGCGCAGATCCTTCGTTCTTGATGCGCTCGGTTTCTGCGGTGATCGCGTGCAGGCGTTCCACGACGTCCATCGGCTCGGCGTTGAGCAGCGGGAACATCATCGAGACGCGATTGCCGAGCGAGGTGCTCTCGGATCGCTGTCGCACGTTGACCGGGCATCCCACGCAGATCTTCTGGCCGGTGACCTCATAGCCGTGTTCTTTCAGATAACGCGCGGCTCCTTCGCCCAGGATGGTCAAAACGACATCGTTGATCGATCCGCCGAACGCGTTGCGGATCGCCCGAAATTCCGCGAATGAGTGCCGCGACCACGCCAGCGATCTTTCATTTCCGACCAGCCCGGAATTCCACGGCGCGGCAACGATCCGCCGCGTCGCGAGGTCGGCGGCGACCTCCGCCGCGCCCGCCATCGAGCGAACGGTGTCCGCCATCCGATCCGGCTCGTTCATCATCTCCTGCGCGACGTTGAACGTGGTGCGAAGCATCGCGCGTCCGCGCTCGCGAACTGCGTCCGCCAGGCGTTTAAATTGCGGAGTCGGAGGATCAGGACGCCACGGTTTCGCGGGCGGTTCGATCGGTTCCGGATTCGCTTTCAGATCGAACATGACCTTGAGCAGTTCAACTCCCGAGACTCCATCAACCAGGCAATGATGGACCTTGGATACGATCGCTGTGCGGTCGCCCTCGAGGCCTTCGAACGAGTGCATCTCCCACAACGGGCGGCGGCGATCCAGAATTCTCGCGTAATCGCGCATCATCTCCTCGATCGCCTCGGCCTCGCTAAGTCCCGACGGGAGTTGATGGCGGAAAACGTGGTTGCGAACGTTGAAATCCGTATCGTCTTCCATCATCGCGTTGGCGAGGTTGAATGGAACGGGCGCGATCCGCTGACGATAGCTGGGGACCAGATGAAGACGGCTCTCGATACTGTGGACCAGTTGCTCGAAGTCAATTTGTCCCTCGAAAATCGCGATCGATCCGATATGCAGCGGTCCGGTTGCGCTTTCCGCATAAATGAAGGTCGCGTCTTGCGCGGATAATCTGTAGCTATGGGTGGAACCCAGAGGTTTCGTGTCGGCCATGGCTTACCCTCCGTCGGGCGGTCTAACGCCCAAGAACGTGCGCGGCGCAGCATCCGCCATTTTGCCAAAGGGGAAAGATAGCGCAAAACGTGATCATAACGCTTGCGTTTTGCGAGATTTAATTTCTACGATTGTGTCGCTCCCGGGCGGGACCCGGGTCCGTGTCCGAGGAGCAGGGAGGGAGCTTGTATGGCGGCCAAAGGCGCGACTCACCACAATTCCCACGATCCTTACCCGAAGCAGTTGAAACTTCGCGACGGAACCGAGGTCACCATCCGCCGGATGGAATCGAAGGATCAGGAGAAAATCATAAAATTCGCGCTCAAGCTGCCCGAAGACGACCTTCTCTTTTTGCGCACAGATATCACCGATCCGGCCGTGGTCAGAGAATGGGCCGAGCACGTCAAGCATGGCGACACCGTCACGCTGCTGGCCGAGATCGACGGTCAGCTCGTGGGGTATGCCAGCCTCCACGTCGAGCGTGCGCGATGGACGAAACGAATCGGCGAGATTCGAGTCAACGCGGCAACCACCACGCGCGGCAAGGGGCTAGGGCGTCTACTGACAACCGAGGCATTCGAACTTGGGTCGACGATGGGGCTTAAAAAGCTCGCGGCGATGATGACTCCCGATCAGCGCGCCGCGCGCTCCGCATTTGAGCGGCTCGGATTTCGCGTCGAGGCGATTCTTGCAGATTGGGTCGACGATCGCAGCGGGCACTCGCGCGATCTGCTGGTGCTGACGCACGATCTGGAAGGATTTCACGATCACGTCGTCGCCCGGCACTGATACGGGGTCGGATCAGTTCGATGACCGGATGACACGCTTGCCTCCTTCGAGGCGAACCAATTCCTGAGCGTGATCATCATACGCCCACGCGTGCAACGTAGATTCGCCGGGCGGCAGAAATTTAGCAGGAATAAGTACTCCCCATCCCGATTTTTTGAAGCGTTTGTTCTCCAACGCAGCAGCTACGTCGGCGCGCGGAACCGTGCCGAGCCATGCCGCGCTGATAAAGAGCCGCGCATCGTTCGTCGTTATCACTACAAATTTCGGCATCCGGTTCTCGGTCGGGATAATCGCCCAGCCGCTGACGTACACGTAATCGCCGGGGCGCACGACTTGTGGTCCGTCAGGGTTGGCGCGATCGACCCATCCGTAGTTGGCCGGGGGATTTTCGATAAACGGCACGTGCATCGCGACCTTGCGAAATCCCAATTGCGCGGCCAATTCGACGGAAGGACGAATCAGCGGAATATATTCCACGAGCGGCTCGAGGGGCTCCAACGGGCTTTCCCGGCTGCGATCGGTCGCGGGGTCAATGTAGCGGACAAGTTCAAGATATGCGGCGGCGCGGCGGCGTTCCCGCGCAATTCCGCGCGCGATCGGAATCGATGTAATCGATCCGACGATCGAAAGGGCGGCAATTCCCCCCGCGAACATTGCGAAGGTCACCCTCCTACGGGCTGCCTCATACCACTGCCGCCTCCACATTCCGATGACAGCGATGGCAATGAGCGACGTGGTGCTCATGTAGCGCGAACTGGTAGCGGCGCTTTCGAGACCCCATTCGCTGCGGCCCAGCGAAATCATCGCCGCGAATCCCAGGCCCAGCGTGCCGATCGAAATCCATGGCGCGGCTTCACGCCATCGCCCCGATATGACCGACAAGACAAGCTCCGCGCTGAAGCGCGCGACGAGAATCAACCCGATTAGCACGGAGGCGCTCGTCAACGACATCCAGGGCGTTTGCGCCAAGGGCGCTCCGATCAGCGCGACGAAAAACAATATCGCCTGTATCGGATGATGGAGCGAAAACGAATGATCTGTCGGCGGCGCGGAGCGAATGAAGGCGATCAAATAAACGCCGCCCACCACCACGCCGACCAGTAACGTTGCGGCGGCTACCCTCAGGGCGAACCTGCGGTCTTCAATAGATGCTACCACGCACGGGACCATCACCAGCCACGACAGCATCCCCTGCAGCGAGGAGTAACTTGCGATGATGCAAAAGCTCCATGCAATCGCGAGCGAAAGGAAAGGACTGCTGCTGAAGGCGAGCAGCGACCAAATCGCAAAAACTACGCAGGCATCAACCGCGAGATACGGAAGGCAGGCGCCAAAAAGCAAACCATCGTAATCCACTAACGAGAACATCACGACGCCGATTACCAACACGGCCAGGGTCGCGATCCAATCGAATCGCCTGGACGTTTCGCGTGCTACTATGCGTTCTATTGCGATGAACGTTACCAGCAGGACGGCCAGGTTCACTGCCATATCCGCGCGGGTGTTCCATTTGGTCGCGAAGGCCGTAGCGAGCCAGACCAGTTTTGGAAACAAGACCGGATGCTCGTTGATGCACGTGCGCAACTGGAGACCGAGACCGTGACCGTCCGCTGCCGCGGCAAAAAGCCATGGCAATCCCCATTGATCGACGTATGGAACGTCGACGCCGTACCTGGCAATGAATACCGCCGCCGAGCCGAACGGAATCAGCCACAGAATCCATCGGAGAGCGCCAACAAGTTGGTGGTTCGTTCCTGACGGGGCTATAGGCACTTCGGTCTGCACTCGATTGTTTGAGGGGACGCGAGACCAGAGTATTCACGTATCACTTTTCGCAGGCAACGAAATGCAGGTCGGTCTTCCTTATGAAACCGATGCCGAGCGAAGCTACACTTAGACTGCCTTGCGCAGGATCATCTGCGGGCGGGCCCGCACCGCGGGCAGCGCGGGCGCGACACCGGCAAGCACTCCGACCATCACCGCGACCGCGAATCCACCCATCATCACCGGCGTCGGCAATCCGAATGAGAGCAACGGCCCAAGACTGGGGAAGAAGCCGCGCGCCCTTTCCAAGAGCGCGGTAGCGATTATGGTTCCCAGCATCGCTCCTCCGATAGCCGTAACCGAACTCTCGAGCACGAAACCGAACATCACCTGAGCGGCGCTGAACCCGAGGCTTTTCATAATCGCGATGTCGCCCAGACGTTCACGCAAAGACATCGCGGCCGCGTTGAGGACGGCAAGCGCCACCGCCGCCATCGCGCTAATCCCGATCGCCTGCACAAAGTTCGCCAGGGGACGGAAGTGCGCAACCATGTTGGACAGGTAGATCTTTTCCGTTTCGCTGCGGGTTTCAGCCGAGGAATTGCGAAACATTTCGTCAATCACCGCAGCGATTCTTGGCACATCGGCGATGCTACTGCATCGAACCCACAGCAT
>DASPQU010000113.1:0-2683 GCA_035624805.1 Binataceae bacterium (SeqCode)
CCGTCGAATCGAGGCCGTAAGCGAGCGCAGCGTTGTCGCCCAGGATCGCGCGTCGCGCCGATTCGCTCATCGATGCCGCCGTCGCGCGTAGCTCGCGCATGTAGCCCTTGGGATGGTCGGCGTGCGGATAGTCGCTCGCCCAGAAGAATCGATCTTCGCCGACCAGGTCTATCACCGCGCCGAGCAGCGGTTCCCCCGGTTCCGCCGCGATATAAAACTGGCGGCGAAAATAGTACGACGGCTTTTCGCGAAGCCTGACAGAGGCGCCAAGCCGTGTTGATTCAAAGATCGAATCGGCGCGCCCAAGCCACTGCGCGATCCATCCTCCCCCCGATTCGAGCACAGCAAACTTGAGTCGCGGAAAACGATCCGGCACGCCGAACTGAAACAGCGTAGCAAAGGCCTGCACAACGCCCGCCGGCGCAAACATGTCGCGATACCACGTCGCCCATCCGAAGTTGTCGAAGCGATGATGCACGTTGACAGCGCTCGGCTCGAACGTCGGATGAATCGCGAGCGGGACGCCGAGCGCCTGTGCGGTCGCAAAGACCGGATCGTGATCGGGATGTCCATGCGGCTTGCGCGTGATGGTGAATGGCGCGACGAATGCGCCCCGGCATCCGTCGGCGACGGCGCGTTCAAGTTCGCTAGCGGCGGCGAGAGGATCGCCGAGCGAGAGGTGCGCGATCGGAACTAGGCGTCCGCCCGAGTCGCGGCAGAAATCTGCGATCCATCGATTGTATGCGCGCGCGAGCGCATCCGAGAGTTCGATATCGTAGGTCTCGGCCTCCCACAAAAGCCCGAGTGTGGGATAGAGAATCGCAATCGCGATTCCCTCGCCGTCGAGGAGCCGCAGCCGCTCGCCCGCATCCATCGAGCCGAACGCCGCGCCGCGGATATAAGTATCTTCGGGATTCGGACGCATCCGGCGCGCGTCTTCAGGGCGCATCGCGCCGCCGAGCGCCTTGCGGCGCAGCGCTTTCGAAATTCCCACCGCGCGACCCATACCGCCGAGCGTCGCCAGCGTCCCGCGCGGCGTCATCCGCGCGCGCTTGCGATCGACCTCGACGTATTCGTAGCCGTCGTCGCCAACTTTGATGCGCACGGCGCGATCGCGAAAGCGCGGTTCGAGATAGCGCTCCCACAAATCCGGCGGCTCGAGGATGTGCCCGTCGGCATCGATGATCAGCGGATCGCGATCGGAATTCTTCGTCAACTTGGTAACTCAACAGCGGCGATCGCGCCCGCTTTCATGACGCGATCAGAAAATCGCGATTGGATTAACCGGAGATGCGGTGCCGCGCTCTAGGATGAGCGGCGCCATCGCGAACATGAATTCGTAGCGCGAAAGGCGCAGGCACGTCGACGAAAGCGAATCGAAATCAGCGTTGTCGATCAGATGCACGCCCATGAACACAAGCGTTCCAACATGCACCGGCAGCGGCAGATCGGGCCATCCACTTGGCGCCACATCGCTCGCTCCATCGCCGCCAAGCACCGCGATCTTTCGCTCATGGAGCCATTTCAGACAGCTCGCGTCGAGTCCCGGTAAACCCTCGCGCCACACGTCCCATCCGCCCTTCACCTTGCGGCGTCGCGAGCGACCGGTTCGAATCAGCAGGACGTCGCCCTCGCCCACGGTTATACGATGATCCTTTTCGGCGGCGTCGAGATCCTCGGGATAGATGCGCTCGCCATTTTCGAGCCATTCCACTTTCTTGATTTTCGGAATATCGAGCAGAACGCCGCGGCCGATCACACCCTCGCGGGTGACGTCGATCGCACACTTCTTCGCGCCGTGCGAGCCCACTTCGGCTGCGTCGAATCCGTTGTACATTTTCCCATCCCAGAAAATGTGACAAAGCGCGTCCAGATGAGTGTTCGCGACCCCGTGCGGCGCGATCGCGAAATAATCGCCTGCGTACGGAAGATCCTCAGCCATCGCGTCGAGTCCGGCCTGGACCATCAGGTGCGTAACGGGAGTAGGATTGTCGGCGGCGGGAAGCACAGCGAGAGGAAGCGCGCACGAAACTGTCTCGCCGCTCTGGACGAGGCGTCCGGCCTGAGCGCGATTTTTCTCGGTGATGAAGTTGAGCGCGCCGCGCTGATCGTCAGCGCCCCATCGCCCCCAGTTACTGCATTTCTCAAACAATGCTTTGACTTCGGCCGATGTCATTCGCTGTGCCATGGGAATCCTCCTTGCGCGTGGCGCGCATGATATCGAGCGCTATTATAGATACCGTGGTGTTGATCAAGCGATCTTTATGTCCTGCGACTACTCCGCCTCTGACACATCAAGCACTCTCGGCCGCGGTCTAGTTGGCACCGGAAAATAGCGTCAGAGTCGGAACCTCATGGCTCGATTTCTGCCCTGTTGCCGGATCGATAGTCACGATCGCTAGCTCTCCACGCAAACCCGACACCGTGTCTGCAGGCACTTCGGCAAGGCTTACTCCCAGCGCTTTCACTCCCATCAGGAAATTTGGATCATAGGCGCCCACCGGAATGCTGACGGTGCGCTCTGACAGCGGTATATCGAACTCGCGAAGGAATTGCGGTGTGGAAACCGCGCCAAAATTGCTAAGCAGCGGCGGTTCAGCGATGACGTTGTTCAAATCCTCCTTTTGTCCAATGAAGCCGAGAATGGTCTTGATCGTTTCCGGTATGAGCGCCGCGCCGATCG
>DASPQU010000114.1:0-2677 GCA_035624805.1 Binataceae bacterium (SeqCode)
GGCTTTTAAGGTCTTTTCTTCCCTTGCCATGTTACTGCACCTATTCGAAACGAGTTTCGTGGTCGAATCTCAAACCTATGCTTTCATGCAAGTGTGCGATCCAGTCTCGGACGAAGATAGGCAACGCATCCGTCAAGGGTCACCATCTTTGGATAATCCGCTTCGGGGATATCTACTCCCGTCGCCTCGTGAATCGCCACCGCAAGGTTAAGTATGTCCATAGAATCCAAATCGACCTGCTCGCGGAGATCAACAGTCGGGTCGAGCGAAGCCAGATCGATCTCGGGTGCGATCTTCCCAAGCTCTCGTAACACCAGCGATTTTACATCATCGTCAGTCACAGTTTCTGCGGCTCCTGAAGATGGCGCTCGATTGCGGATAGGAAGAGTCCGCCGCGATGCCCGTCGCTGGCGCGATGATCGCCTGCGAGCGTGGCAGACATTATGGGTCGAGATCCTATCATCCCGTTTTCCGACCACGGGCGCTCTACTATTTTGCCGAAGCCGACCAGCGCGACCTGCGGCGGGTAGATCACTCCGTATACGGTCTCCACGCCCTGCTCACCCAGATTCGTAACTGTGATTGTAGCATCCGCGATTTCGGAGCTTCTCAGCACTCCAGCGCGTACGCGATTTACGAGATCGCGCAGCGCGGCCATGATTTCGTCGAGACTCTTGCGATCGACGTCGTGAATCGCCGGCGCGATGAGGCCTCCCCCACGCAGTGAAATCGCGACGCCAACGTGGATCGCATCGCTCTGCTTGAATGCTCCTTCGATCCAAAATCCGTTCGTTTCTGGCACTTCATGAACCGCGCGCGCAACCGCCTTCAGCAACATCACAACGTAAAGCAGGCGTTCATTCACCGTGCGTTTGAGGTTCTCTTCGCGCAGCCACGCCATCGCGCGACTCATATCGACGTGGGCACCAAGATAGTAATGCGGCGTCTCACGCTTCGAGCGCGCCATAGCCGCCGCGATCACCTTGCGCATCGCAGCGTGACGTTCCTGCGGCGTCATCGTGGGCCGCGCCGCCGGGCGAGCGGCCGGACGCTCCGGCGGCACTCCGAGTCCCGGAGTGCCGGGAGCGGGCTTGGCTGCCACTTGCGCTGCCGCGGCCTGCTCTACGTCGGACTTGCTGATCACGCCGCCCGGGCCAGTGCCTTTGACGTGAGCCAGATCGACCTTGAGGTCGGCTGCGATGCGCCGCGCGAGGGGCGAGACCTGGATGCGACCAGGTTCGTGCGCGGGAATTTCCAGCGCGGCCGGCCTCTCCACACGAGGTGGTGCGGGAGGCGGGCGCAAGATTGGCGGAGCTTCCGGAGCGGTTGGTTTCGGAGCGGCGGCAGGCGGCGCGGGCGGCTGCACAGCCTCCCCCTCAGTCTTGATTAGCGCGAGCGGCGTACCGATCGGCACCTTTTCGCCCTCGGGCACAAGGATTTTCTCGAGAATGCCTGTCTGGAAAACTTCGACTTCGATCGTCGCCTTCTCCGTATCCACTACCGCGATAATGTCGCCGCGCTTAATCGCGTCGCCCGGCTTGACCAGCCACTCGATGATGGTGCCGAACTCCATGTCGGCCCCCAGCGCAGGCATTCGGAACTCAGCCACGTTCGCCGACCATCCTCTGCGCGGCAGCTACGATCGTCGGGACCTGCGGAAGCGCAGCTTCCTCGAGATGCTTCGCGTACGGCATCGGCACCTCCGCCGAGCATACGCGCTGGACCGGGGCGTCGAGATTGTAAAACGCGCCTTCCATAATTCGCGCGCTGACCTCGGCCGAGATACTGCCGCTGCGCCATCCCTCGTCCACGATTATCGCGCGATGGGTTCGCGCAACGGACGCGAGAATCGATTCCGTATCGAGAGGTCGCAGCGTGCGGAGATCGAGCACTTCGGCGTTGATTCCCGATTTGCTCAACTGTTCGGCTGCTTCGAGCGTCTTGAAGAGCGTCCCACCATAGGTGATGAAGCTTAAGTCGGCGCCTGTGCGCCGCACTGCGCATTTGTCGATCTGGACGGGGCCGGCATCGGCGGCGATCTCGCCTTCCATGTTGTAAAGGGTGCCGTGCTCGAAGATGAGGACCGGATCGGGATCCTCAAGCGCCGCCCACAGCATCCCTCGCGCATCCTCGAGCGTCGCGGGCGCAAGCACTTTGATTCCCGGAATGTGCGCGTACCATCCTTCCAGACTGTGCGAGTGTTGCGCGGCGAGCTGACGGCCTGCGCCGGTCGTCATCCGAATCACGAGCGGGATGTTGAACTGGCCGCCGGACATATGAAGGATTGTCGCGGCGTTGTTCACGATCTGATCGAGTGCAAGAAGGCTGAAGTTAACGGTCATGATCTCAACGATCGGGCGCATCCCGCCCATCGCCGCGCCGATTCCCGCTCCTACGAACGCCGACTCGGAAAGCGGAGTGTCGCGAATCCTTTCCGGTCCGAATTCTTCGAGCAAACCTTTGCTGACCGCATAGCATCCGCCGTAACGCCCGACGTCCTCGCCCATCAGGAACACTCGCGGGTCGCGAAGGAGCGCATCGCGTATCGCCTGACGCATCGCCTCGCGATAGGTAGTGCGGATGGTTTTTGCCGGTTCCGTCATTGCTCCGTCTTTTCCGAATAGACGAACTTGGACAGGTCTTCGACCGCTTCCCAGGTGCCTGCTTCGGCGAACTC
>DASPQU010000115.1:0-3037 GCA_035624805.1 Binataceae bacterium (SeqCode)
ATAGCGAAGCGGCTGCCGGGACTTCGCATGTATATGACATCAAAACTGATGGAGATGCGCGGCGAAAAACCGGCGCATCTCCGCGCGGCACTGCTCTGGTTCGACGACGAAGAATCGCGTACGAAAGCGTTCGAGGGAGAGGCCGCCGTCGAGCTTTTTGCCGATAGTCAAGCCCATCTCAAAGACATCACGAGGCTTCAGTTCGAAGCCGAGCCGATGGTTGCGCTCAAATTGCACGAACCCGGCCGTAAATATTTCGCATTTGCGGCCGAGTTCGATCTCGACGCACCCAACGGCTACGATGCCGCAGAACGTCGATATTTGAATGACCACACAGCGCTGGCGAAGCGTTTGCCCGACCTTCGCGGATACTACATCGGGAAACTGACGGATTCGGGTCGTCCCCGTATCGCGATTCTCTTTTTCGATTCCATCGATGCGTTCCGAGCCTCTTACGCTTCTCAAATCGGGCAGGAGCTTGTCGCGGATGAGAAGGCGACGATACGCAACGCTCGCGTGGTCAGGCTCGATACTCAAGTCGTAGTCTGAAGCGAGCGAATCGAAGTCGCGATCGGGTTCAATCACGAGCGAGTTCTCTGTACCTTTATCTGGCGCGGTCGTATGTCCGTGTGCCGCCGATTCCTGGTAAACCGGATTCGCTCATGCTGCCTCGCTCGGCTGGAATTCTTATACCCCTGTTTTCTCTGCGCAGTCGGAACGATCTCGGGCGCGGCGAGATAGGTCACGTCCGCGCGATGGTCGATTTTGCGATCGCGGCGGGGCATCGAGTCATATTGCTTCTTCCGCTCGACGAAACCGCACCGAGCGAAGCGAGCCCGTACAGCGCGATGTCGTTGTTTGCGATCGATCCGCTCTACATTTCCGGCGACGAAATCGGCGAATCGCAGAGAAAGTCGTCGACGCGGATCGGACGTGATCGCTCGCCGCGCTTGGTGCCTCGCTCCCGATACGTCAAGCTCAAACGTGAGATTCTCGAGCGCGGTTTCCAAAGATTCGAAGGGCGCGCCTCGGGCAGGGAGCGCCATGCGTTCGAGGATTTCATCCTCGAAAACGCCTACTGGATTGCGGACTACGCGCTCTTCCGCGCACTAAAGGATCGGTACGAGTTCGCGAGCTGGGAAACGTGGCCGGCGGAGCTGGCGCATCGAGAACCGTCCGCCTTGGATGCCGCACGGCGCGAACTTGCCGAGCCTATTCGCAAATACGCATGGTTCCAATTCGCGGCGCATCGCCAATGGCAGGCCGCGCGAGAGTACGCGAACAGCCGCGGCGTGTATCTGGGTGGCGACCTCGCGTTTTCGCCCGGACGCGACAGCGCCGAGGTATGGGCGCATCGCGAGATGTTCAGCCTCGAGCGCTCGATCGGCACCCCCCCCGACGCGTTCGCCGAAAAGGGCCAGCGATGGGGATTGCCGATGCCCAACTGGGAGGTGATGCGCGCCGGGAGATTTGCGCTGTGGCGTTCACGGATGCGTCACGCGGCGACGCTCTACGATCTCGTCCGGATCGATCATGTGGTCGGAATCTATAGGACGTTCTCCTTCGACTCGGAGCCCGATACCCCGGGCGTCTTTTATCCCGAACGCGAGGAGGATCAACGCGCGCAAGGCGAATCCGTCATTCGCGCGATTCAGGAAGAGGCGCGCGGCGCGACGATTATCGCCGAGGATCTCGGCACCGTCCTGCCATGGGTTCGCGCTTCGCTCTCGTCGCTGGGAATCGGCGGCTACAAGGTGATGCAATGGGAAAGGGAGTGGGATACCGAAGCGAAACGGTTCATCAGCCCGCGCGAATATCCCGAGGTGTCACTCGCGACCACGGCGACGCACGATACGGACGCGCTCAAAGTCTGGTGGCGTGCGCAGGCGGAATCTGACCGCGCGGCACTGATCGCGGCCCTGGAACTGAACGGACGCGTGAGCCCGCGCGCAGACTTGATTGGAGATCGGCTGGACGCCGTTATCGAAGCGCTCTATGCGGGCGCTTCGCGTCTGGCGATTCTCTCGATTCAGGATTTGTTTGGATGGTCAGCTCGCATCAACAGGCCGGGAACGGTGCGAGAATCGAACTGGACGTATCGATTGCCGATGAGTCTCGACCGGATGGCGCAGAGCCCGGCGATTCGCGCCCGTCAGGCGCGCCTTCGCGAAATCGCGATACGCACGGGTCGCTTCGAGGAGATACGACCTGGATCGAGCATGACTTCACCGCCGTCTTAAAGTTCCCGAAATAGCGCGGTGCGCCGTGCGGGTCTGTGAGTCCCGTTAGGGATCTTTCGCGTCTCTCTTGAAATAATCATAATAGTCGATGTCCTTAGCAACCTTTCCTTCGGTATATTCGTGCTTGCTCAAGTCAACCCTGAACGTCCGTTGCTGATTTGGCCCAATCACGAGGGCATCGATTCGCAGCTTGTCTAGTCTGTTCTGCAATCGCTGATGCTTTTCTTTTTGCGTAATTTTGAAAGTTAACTCATAGCCGCCCCACCAGGGCATCTCGTCCGGGTGATCAAGGCGTGGCTTCGCTGTCAAGGCAAGATCGAAAACAACATAGCCAGCGGCGTCGAATCGATCTTGAAGAGTGCGCAAGATGATATTCTGGATTTCCTCTGGATCTTCAAAATCGTCCTGGATGGAGAAATCCAGGTCCAGTGAAGTGCGAGGACTGATTTCGTATACAAGACTCAAAGCGTTTCCGCCTTTCAGCACCAACTTCTCCAAGAGTTTATCGTTGGCAAACAGCGCGGTGATTATTAGCCGACGAATCGATGCAAAATCGAGGTCCATTTCGACTGTAACTTAACCTCTCACAAATGGCCGAGACCCAACAAGAGATTCACGAAGCGCTGTTTCTTTTCTGCCGCATACAGGCGTCCCTGCCTGTCCGATGCATTGTCGCGGTGGGCGCGATTTGATTATAAACCAGCCTGATGGGACCACTCGCCGGAATTCGCGTCCTTGATCTCAGCATGGTTGTGTCCGGGCCGTTCTGCACGATGATCCTGGGCGATCTCGGCGCG